>CAOKWI010000058.1 GCA_948473115.1 uncultured Lachnospiraceae bacterium
CCGCTCACATCCAGGCTGGTCAGGTTGCCGCAGCCGGCAAACATGGCCCCCATATCCGTTGCATTGGCGGTATTAAAACCGCTCACATCCAGACTGGTTAGGCTGCTACATTCCCAAAACATGCTCTCCATATCCGTTACATTGGCGGTATTAAAACCGCTCACATCCAGGCTGGTTAGGCTACTACATTCCCAAAACATTTCCCGCATATTTGTCACTTCAGAAGTATCCACCCCTGATAAATCAATTTCTTGGACTTCTAAGCCTCTGAAAAAACAGTACATATTTCCAGACACTATGCAGTCCCTAAACACAATCTTTTCAATCCCCATGCTGCCAAATAAGGAACTTTCAGACATTTCATACCCTGACACTCTTCCTGATCCGGTGACCGTCAATGTCTGGGTGCTTTCGTCATAACTCCACTCCAGAACATTTCCATCCTCATCTGGTTGTCCGATTGTCCCTGTGGAAGCCACAGCCTTAGTCTCCCCTAAGTTCGCCCCATGCGTTACGGCATTTCCACCAGAAACGGATTCTACCATGATATCATTGGTACCTTGGATATCATAAATCTCACCCGCATCATTGCCATCAATGGACAGTTCAGGGCTTACCCCCCCCCCAATAGTTTCAGCACCTACCACAGACTGCACATTAATTCTGCCATCCTCTGTCAACATCTCAGATACAACACTTACAGCTGCATCTAATCCCGCTCCTGTCGCCATTTCTACTGAAACCATTTCTGGCATCATTGATACCGCTTCCATGCCTTTTCCCGCTTCCGCCGCTCTTGCAGGCAGAACAGGCATGGCAAGCAATATTGCCATGGCGATCGCCGCTCCCTGTTTCAGAATGTTTCTTCCGTTTCTCTTCATGTTTTTGCCACTCCTTGCTTTGTATTTTAAATTGGCGAATCCATTGTAAATTAGCCGTAAAATCATCCACGCTCACTCCTTGTTGCATGCCCACATAAGATCTTTATGGTATGATCAGTGTCTGTTTCGGATAGATACACTTCGGATCAGACAAGATGGTTCTGTTTACCTCATAAATCTCCCGCCAGCGCTCATTCTTTCCATAGACCTGTCCAGCGATCCTCCAGAGGGTATCCCCCGGCTGTACGGCATAGGTATTCCCTGTGACCGGCATGGTCGCATTGAATGCTGTTGTGGGCGCACCCGCCATGCCATTTCCGGCTGTCAGGTAGATCTTAATATGCTGCCCTACACGAAGCCTGTCAGGGGTGCTGATGACGTCCATATTGTCCCTGTAAATCTGTTTCCAGTAACCGCCATTCCCCAGGAACTTTTTGGCAATCTTCCATAGGTTATCTCCGGGCTGCACTATGTAATCGATTACTGCTGCGGCGCTGGGAACCGATACCGTACCCTGTCCGGAATCGGTATTATTGTCCATGTCCCCGCCGTTTCCTGTATTGCCAGTGGATGTGCCGCTATTGTTTCCATTGTCACCTGTCGTTCCGCCACTGCTTCCATTGCCGCCTGTCGTTCCGCCATTATTTCCAGAACTACCTGTACCGGAGATCACAAGGTTCTGGGCTGCGCGTTTTAAATCACCATCCTCGGTACGGAACTCCAGGCTCAGAGTGTGGCTTCCCGCCCCTGCATCTGCCAGTGTCTGGTTCTGAATAGTGATTCTGGTACTTCCGGCTTCGGAGGTGTACTCCGTCCCACTCCGCAACTGTCTGCCATCCAGATAGACTGCATCTTGAAATTCTGCATATTCGCCTTCCGAAACCAGAAGCTGGGTATCGGAGCCTGACATGATACTTACATTGAGATCCGGTACAGGCTGGGTGATCTCATATCCGGAATCTGTGGCCGTACCTACATTGGCATCCGTGTTTTCCAGCACGATCAACGTCAGTTCCGCCTGGGAAGAGGGATATTTCGGATTGCTATAATCTGCCTGTACTGTTATCTTGAACTCACCTGCCTCCAAGGGAACGCCGTATATCTCACCGGTAGCTGGATACATTTGTAATCCATCCGCCAGCCTGCCGTCCACCACGGAGAATGTCACCTGATTGTCAGGGTCGATATTGTCCGTCTGTACGGTATAGGAATAATGGACATACTTTACCCTGATTACATCCGGCATGTTCAGCGCTTCTGTGGTGGTCGTGATGACAGGAGAACGTGTGAGGAGGACACTTTCGCTCAGGTTCTGTGGCAATTCTGTTACCTCCGTGCCGTCCGGAAGCAGCCAAACGGCGTTGGATACTGTTGGTAATGCTGCGGATACCCTCACATTGTATGGTGTGTGAAGTACGGATAAATAGCTACAGTCTAAAAACATCCTCTCCATCTCTGTCACATTAGCAGTGTCAAAGCTACTCAAGTCCAGGTTTTCCAGACTGCTACAGCCATAAAACATCTCCTCCATATCCATCACGTTACCAGTATCAAAGCCACTCACGTCTAAACTTCCCAGGCTGTCACACTTAAAAAACATATGTCCCATATCCGTCACATTGCTGGTATCAAAGCCGCTCACGTCCAGACTTCCCAGGCTTCTACACCTAGAAAACATAAATCCCATATCTGTCACATTGCTGGCATCAAAGCCGCTCACGTCCAAGCTTCCTAAGCTACTACATATTTCAAACATAGCCGCCATATTCGTCACATTGCCGGTATCAAAGCCGCTCACGTCCAGATTACTCAAACTGCTACAGTTCTTAAACATACCCTCCATATCCGTCACATTGCTGGTATCAAAGCCGCTCACATCCAGGCTTCCCAAACTTTTGCAATTTTGAAACATAGCCACCATATCCGTCACATTGTCAGTATCAAAGCCGTTCACATCCAGGCTTCCCAGGCTGTTACAACCAGAAAACATAAAACCCATATCCGTCACATTGCCGGTATCAAAGCCGCTCACATCCAGGCTTCCCAAACTTTTGCAATTTTGAAACATAGCCACCATATCCGTCACATTGTCAGTATCAAAGCCGTTCACATCCAGGCTTCCCAGGCTGTTACAACCAGAAAACATAAAACCCATATCCGTCACATTGCCGGTATCAAAACCGCTCACATCCAGACTCCCCAGGCTGTTACACCCAAAAAACATACCTCCCATATCCGTCACATTTCCGGTATCAAAACCGCTCACGTCCAGACTTCCCAGGCTGTTACACCCCAAAAACATACCTCCCATATCCGTCACATTGGTGGTATCAAAACCGCTCACATCCAGACTCCCCAAGCTGCTACAGCTTTGAAACATTTCATCCATATTCGTCACATTGCCGGTATCAAAGCCGCTCACATCCAGACTTCCCAGGCTGCTGCAACCCAAAAACATATATCGTATATCCGTCACATTGGTGGTATCAAAGCCGCTCACGTCCAGGCTTCCCAAACTTTTGCAATTTTGAAACATAGCCGCCATATCCGTCACATTGCCGGTATCAAAGCCGCTTACATCCAGACTTCCCAGGCTGTCACAACCGGAAAACATAAAACCCATATCCGTCACACTGGCAGTATCAAAGCCGCCTACATCCAAACTGCTCAGGCTGCTACAGCCATAAAACATCCCCCCATGCTTACTACATTGCTTGTGTTCCAATTGCTTAAGTTCAGATTTTCAAGCTTACTGCAACCATGAAACATTCCCAGCATACCATCCACGTTTCTTGTATCCCAATTACTTAAATCCAGACTTTTCAGATTACTACAACCGTAAAACATCAGACTCATACTTGTCACGCTTGAAGTATCCAATCCCGCGAAATCAATTTGCTCCACCTTACTTATGTTGTAATCCTCAGAGTCAAGGGATGCAAATGCTCCGACCATACTTCCAATCACTTTGCAATTCTGGAACTGTACCTTTTTGATCTCCATATTTTCAAAAAGCTCTGTTTTTAAGCTGTTTCCGTTAAATCCATCCAGCCTTCCAATTCCAGTAATCGTCAACGTCTTCGTACTGCCGTCATAACTCCACTCCAGAACATTCCCGTTTTCATCCGGTTGTCCTACTGTCCCTGTGGAAGCCGCAGCCCTGGTCTCCCCAATGCTTATCCCATATTTTACGGCATTTCCATCGGAGACAGATTCTTCCATGCTATCATGAGTATCATGGATATCATAGACACCATTCATATTATCGCCTTCACTGGACAGTTCAGGGCTTACCTCCCCAATTTCAGCATCTATCGCAGACTGCGCATTAATTCTGCCATCCTCTGTCAAAATCTCAGATACAACACTTCCGGCTATCGCATCTACCCCAGAATCCATTTCTGGTGCTATCGATACTGTCTCCATGTCTTTTCCTGCTTCCGCCGCTCTTGCAGGCAAAGCAGGCAGTGCAAGCAATATTGACATGGTCACCACCACTCCCTGTCTCAGAAGGTTTTTCCGATTTCTCCCCGTAATTTTTCCATTTCTTTTCATGTTTCTGTCTCTTCCTTTTCTCCTTTATCCTACTTACCATATCTGTAATGATGTAAACGTAATGATTGCATTTTTTCTAAGTCAAATATTTATGCACAAGCACGATACATGGCTCACTGTTCGCGGGAAAAAACTCCGGCATATCTAAGTACACTTTACTACTTCGCTTCCGCCATCCCGACCAGTTCCTGCAAGGAATACCTCTTGCACTGCCGCAGGTTCCCGGCTCCGTCGTCAAACACAAATCCATCCTCTGTCACGTCACAGAGATCCGGCAGGTACGCCACTGTCCCGAAGTCCTGATCCAGCAGCAGGCCGTACCGCTCACCGGAGGCGCTGACGTACTCTGTCAGCAGGTATCCGTCCAGCTGTGTGACATACGTCAAATACGAGTCCTCTTCCAGAACTGCCGCCTGTGTCCCTGATTCCAGGTCATAAACTATCGGCGCTTCATGCAGGGAAGAGACAATGCGATACCGATCGGTGTAAAATTCCTCATACAGATCCTTCTCCGGAGCCTCACCCCTGGTCTCTGAAATCAATGTGCCATCAGCGGCGCTGTAGCAACGCACTGTCCCGTCATACCAGATGACCTCCAGATAAGACCCCGCTGCCTCCTTGTGGAACTGCTGGTCATAAATCTGATCCGCGTCAGGCAGTTCCAGGCTTGCCACAGGCTGCCCTGCCATATCATACACAGCAAAGCCCCCATAGCTAAATAACATCACCGTCTTCCCGTCTGCGCTGACCCGTGCTTCATCGTGCACATACCTGGGGTCATAAGTGCCCAGCAGCGCCTCGCTGTGATCCTCCAGCCCCATCACCCGCAGAGAGGGTTCGTTCCTATTCCCGATCACCGCCCTGCCATGGGACAATGCCACAAAATCACAGTTTTCCTGGCAGCTTTCCGAGGACATCAGGTGCGCCGCCCCGTCATAAAAGGAAAAGCTATGATCCGATCCGGCTATCAGGACATAACCATCGTCCACCGCAAAGCCCGTGATATTCACACTGTCCGTATAGGCAAGTTCCAGCTGCTCCAGAGTTGCCGGGTCAAACCGGACAAGAAGATTTTCGTTTGCCAGGTAAATGCCCCCTGCGTCTGCCTTCAGCAGATAAGGGCTTCCCGACTGCGCCCCGCCTGTCAGGATCCCCGCCTCTGTATCCACGATCCCAAATTCGGACCCAGTCCCGGCGCTGGCCGCGTACACAAAGTATTTTCCGGAAAATCCCCCTTCGAAATGGGCATACTGGGAGATATCATATATAATCAGGTCATCATCCGGTGAATCCATATCGTAGACCATAAGCCCGCCGCCGGCAAAACTCACAGCCAGAAGGGAACCGTCCTCATTCAACGCAAGCAGGGCATCGTCAGGATCCGCAAAGATATCATTCGCCGCCACCGGCAGATGATCCCCCTCGAAAGATCGCTCATACAGTTTTTCCCCGTCTGCCACACGGTAGACTACCGCCCTGTCCTCGTCCCTGTCCACCGCCGCAATGCTCCCGCCGTCGCCGGAAAGCGCCAGGAAAGTGGCAGGCTCCTGCGTCCACAGGATCTGTCCGGCATCCAGGTCATATGCCGTCACTCCCTGATCCCCTGCATAGACAATCGTTCCTTCCGCGACAAATACAACGTCTGACAGGGCGGATTCCCGGATGGGAAGCGCCGCCAGCTTCTCTAAGGTTTCCGCGTCATAGACAGCTGTCTCATAGGCGTACACTGTCGCAAAGCGGGTGCCCCCCGGGGACATGACCACTTTAAAAGGCGCACCGGGCAGCTGCACCATATCCACCGCCTCAAAGCCTTCCGACAGGTCATAGATTCCCAGCGCGTCTGTCAGCGCCCGCTGCGCCTGGGCCGTCACGGGAGCCTCCAAAATACCGTTTCCTGCGGGGATCGCCTGCAATGCCAGCCGGAGCGCCTCCGACACATTCCCTTCCGCCAGGGCATTGGCGGAATACTCCGCAAAGGCAAGCGCCGCCTGTCTCTGTTCCAGCTGTTTCAGGCCGACAAAGGAACAGGCGCCTCCGGTGAGAAAAGCCGCTGCCATCACTCCGGCAAAAAACCTCTCCCGCCGTTTGTGACGCAGCACCCGTTTATCCCGCTTGTGAAGCAGCAGGAATGCGGTAAGCATTTCCTCCGCAGACTGGTAGCGCATTGCAGGGTCAGGGGACATGGCCTTATTAATAATTTCCGCCACGGCAAGGCTGCACACCTCCGCCCCCAGCGGAATTACCTCACGGGCATCCTGCGCCGGCTTCCGCCCCGACAACAGATGATATAGTGTGGCTCCCAGGCTGTATATATCGGAACGCACATCCAGAAGGATTCCTTTCTTACTTCCTGTAGTGCTCCCTGCCTGACTTTGGTTTCCTGTTTGATGTTGGCTTCCCGTCTGTGCCGGATCAGAATCCACCATTGTCACCTCGGTATCCAACCGCGTCCCATCCGGATCCACCTGCATTACATCGGAACCCACCGGTGCCCCATCCGGTTCCGTCATTGTCACATCCGCATCAGCCAGCGTTATGTCCTGCTCCCCTTGGTTTTCTCCAGTGGTAACCGGCCGCCTATTGTGCTTTGCAGAATCTGCCTGGGCCATTTCCCGCCTTGCCAGGCGGACAGATTTTTTATCCCGTTTCGACATTCCTGCAACGGTTCCGCCGACTGTTCCCACCGCCGCAGGTCTGTTGGCACTGAGGTAATCTGCGCCGTAGTGTTCCGGGGAAGCATAGCCTCTGCTGAACCCTACCTTCACCGCCCCGTCTTCTCCCAGCGCCAGCGCGATATTATAATCGATCAGGCAGATGTTTCCGTTCATGCGCTGCATGATATTTGCAGGTTTGATATCCCCGTGAAGGATTCCATGGGGCGGTCTGCCATGCAGGTAAACGAGCGCCTCCAATAACTGGCATGCCCACCTGATGACCTGGGGCTGCGTGGGCTTCTCCCCCCTTCCCAGCATTTTATCCAGGCTTTCGCCGTCAATATAATCCATGACCGTATAGACAATGCCGTCTTCCTGGACAAAATCATAGACCTGAGGAATATAAGTATGACTCAGGTCTTTCAGCACATTCACTTCACGGTACAACGCCTCCGTATCTGTGGACAGTCTGCGTTTATCCGCCTTGAGCACTATCTGCTTGTCTAGCCTCAAATGGCGTCCCAGATATACCACTCCGCCGCCACCGGCTCCTATCTGTCTGTCTATTTCATACATACCCGCAATGATCTGCGACATCTTCCGTATCCTCCATGTCAAATATGCTGCCGTTTTACCGCTTGTGGCTCACCGAAGGCCTGCCATATTCTTCCTCCAACTTCTTTTTCAGTTTTATGCCCGTAAGCGTAAATATCACAATACCGGCTGCCACAATGACCACCGCTGTCGCCATTGCCGCGATCCCTCCGTATAACAGCCCTTCACTGACCGATATATTCATTTCCACACTCCTCCCGCTACAACGCTTTTACTGCTTTTACTGCTACAATGCATTCACTACCTCTACTGCCACAGCGCCTTTGCTGCTTTTACCACTACCGTGCTGTTGCATTTGTTGCCTTTACTACTACAATGCATTCGTTACTTCTGCTGTAGTACCCTGATTGCTTCTACCATTTTGCATCATTATTAAAATCTATGCTTTACTTCCCTTTCAAGCTTATGTATAATCTAATAAGGTTAAAAGGAGTTTTATTATGATACAATTGCTTATAAAAACCGCTATATGCATTTCCTTCTATATCATCGGCGCATACGCGACCACCGATATCCTGCGTCTGTTAAAGGGACACCCTGTGTCCGTGGGAAACAGCGACTGCTTCTGTGAATCCTGTGGCTGCAAGCTTACCCTGCGGCAGCAGATCCCCATTTTTTCCTACCTGTCCAGCCAGGGAAAATGCAGGAACTGCGGTCATCCCATTTCCCCGGGAAACTTTATCCTGGAGGTTCTCTTCACCACAGTCTTTGTCCTGGCTGCGGTCATAACCGGTTTCCGTCCCGTCATCTGGCCCTTCTGTGTCCTTTTTTACGAAGCGGTCAAATTGTTCTGTATCATCCGGTACGGGAAACGAGGAAGGGAACTGGCGAAAGGGCTCTTCTTCTCCCTCCTCGGAAACGCTGTCAACTTTTCACTGGTGGGCGTTCTCTTTTTCTTCCTGGCACTGGTGTGCTGATGTATCAGCGTACCGGTGTGATCACCGCTCCACCACTGCCACACAGGCAGAAATATTATCTCCTTCCCCCCGCTCCATCATGGTCCGGATCATTTCACGGCAGAACCCGTCCAGATTCTTTTTCCAGCGCTTTTCATGAATGCGTTCCACATCCGACTCCATGAAATGGTGATAGAAACCATCGGAACAGACCACAAAGATATCTCCCTTTTCCGCATTCCCTTCCAATGCCTGAAACCATAACTGTTCCTGCTTGCCCATAAAATTATTGAGGTAACTTTTCATCTGTCCGGTCTTCAGCCTTGCCACGCTGTCGTCCATGGTCAGCTGTTCCAGCGTGCATTCCCTGTACCGATATACCCTGCTGTCACCCACATGGACAATATAGTATCTGTGCCTGATCAAAAGCAGCAGAGACAGGGTAGATCCGGTTCTCAGGTTTTCCCTCCGGCACATCTGGCAGAGTTCCTCATTCCAGCATTCGATCCCGTCTTTCAGATGTGAAAACAGCACTTCCGTTTCCGTCTCGGGAATCGCAAGCCACGATATCACTTCCTCAAACCAAGCTTCCATGCGCTGTACCAGGAAGGCGGAAGCCCTTTCCCCATGCTCCAGTCCCCCTACGCCGTCACACACAGCACACAGAGCAAGCTCTTCCTTCCCCTGTTTTAAATATCTGTAGCACACCGCATCCTGATTCACATTTCTTACACTGCCGATATCCGATGCACTGCCTCCCCTGATCTTCATCCTGACCTCCATGCATTGCCCGCTTTTCAGATATGCACCCTGTAACGCACCGGCTTGCTGACCGTAAAAGCGATCTCCATACCGTCCTGAAGCTGGTAGGGCTGATTCGGAATCATTACCTTGCCGTCCACCATGGTATGATTGACAGATCCCAGATCGATCAGATACAAATCTGTTCCCCGGCGTTCAATGCGCGCATGCTGCCTGCCGATCCGCTTAAACTCTCCCGGAAAAACCACATCCGGCTGTTTCTCATCGGAGGACATTCGTCCGATGGTGATGAAGGGCTTTGCGAAATTGAGTTCGATGATCAATGGCGCTCCCGGCTGCGAGGTTTCGATCAGATCCATCCAGGGAGTTCCCGCCGCTGCAGCCTCATCGGAAAACACCTCTGTCTCGTCGGAACCGGAATTGCTTCCGCCGTACATAGCCGCGTAATCCACCGCTCCCTGGGCATATGCCATGGAAGAAGACTGCTGCTGGCCGCCTGCATAGGACGGCTGCCCGCCCCCATAGGGTAACTTGTCATCTGCCATCCCCATATAGCCGGAATCTGTTCCCTGTACGGGATCTGCCTGCTGCTTCTTTTTTCCGCCAAAAAGTCCCCCCAGCCCTCCACGGCTCTTTTCCTCCTGCTTCTTCCTGCCGGATTCCTTTTCCACTTTTTTGTCCTCCGCCGGAGACTTTTCCTTCTTGCTCTTTTTACCGGAATTGCCGAACAGAGCCTGTACCACCTCATCCTCACTGCTGTCCGAACCATAGCCCATGCCAATCCCAGAGACCGACGCATTCTTCTCCGCCGCCTGTTTCTTATCCTGCTTCTTATCCTGTTTTTTATCTTGTTTCTTGTCCTTTTTCTTGCTGTCCACAGCCTCCTTCATCCCGTCCTCCGCAGGCTTTGCCGCCTGCGGGATTGCTGACTGCTGTGGGGCAGGCTGCCGGAATGCCTGCTCTCTGTTCGCCTGCTGCTGGAATGCCGACTGCTGAAATGTCGGTTGCTGAGATGCCGCCTGCTGAAATGCGGCCTGTTGATATGCCGACTGTTGATGCGCTGCCTGCGAAGAGGCATTAATTCCCTTTTCCTCCAGCATCAGCTGATATAATCCCGTCAGCGTAATCGTCCCGCTCCCGAAAAACCGGAACAGCCTCACCTGGAAATCCTTGTCGTCACTGATCATGACACTCAGGAACACATTCTTAAAAAACTCCAGAATTTCCTGATCCTCGCTGCGGAAAGACTGAACAGGCACGTAAATATAAAATGCCTGGTAAGTGTGTTTATCTATGTACACATACCTGGGATCCACGCAGAAATTGTGGTAGTCCAGGAACCAGTCCCTGCCCTTGACAAACGGCTCCAGCAGGTTGAGGTATAGCTGCACAAACAGGACTTTGGGCAGTGTCATTTCAGCATACTCCAACGCCACCGTATTGATCAGTTTATATTTCAGGCCGCTCTCTTCATTGACTGATACCATGCGAAAGGGGATCAGGAAATCAGGGCAGTCCTTCTGGATCACTTTCACCGCGATTTCATCCAGTCTGTCCCCGGCGCCCAATCTGATATTTAAATAATTTGCTTCCAACGAATTTTGTAACATAAAATTTCCGCTGTTCATCCTCTGCTCTCCTTATTCAACTTTCGTCAACGACAATACGCCATACACTTTCAATTTCTGCATTAACATCTCCCGTCATGCCGACGCAGCCGACACATACCTCAGCACAGGCACTCGGCACGTACACCCAACACATACACTCGGTACAGGCACTCGGCACGTACACCCGGTACATACACCCGGCACAGACACTCTACAGACACCCGACAGATACCCGGCACATACACCCGGCATAAGTCCTGCTTCCATGCTAATCAGCCTTATACTCCAGTGTGATCAGTGCCGCTTCCCCCAGGAATACCGCCTGCGCCGTATGATTGTGGAAAGGCATGGCGCTGTCCAGGGATTCCGCTATCACCAGTTCATTTCTCTCACTGATATATCCCCAGGTGTCCACCACCCTGACTGCCGCCAGGTGATTGGAAAAGGACCATGCATCATTGTATTGATACTCGATGACCAGCTGCCCGCTCCTGTCAATGAATCCCCATCTGCCGTTTCCGTCCGCCACCGCGATATAATTGGAGGATTCCGGGGCCTTCGCATCCGCAAAGCCTGTGCCGCATACCTGATTTCCTTCCACGTCAATGAGATACCACAGTCCGCCGGTTTTCACCATTGCCATGTTCCCCGCAAAGGCCTGGTTCAGGGAATTTACTGCCACATCCTCATAAATATAGTCTGTGACCGCCTCCCCGCTGTCGCTTATAATGGCCCACTTATCGCCGTTTCTGGCGGCAAAGACACCGCAGGATCCCATGGTCACCTCGTCATACTGGAATTCAGGAAGCGCACAGATGAAATCCGCCGTATAGAAACCGTACTTACCGTTACACCGCGCAATAATATAGGCATTGCTGATGCCGTACACATCTGTCACAGGGGTCTCGTCAATTCCATATTTTTCACCGGTGCTCAAAACAGTGTAATAAGTGCCGTCCAGGGAGACCACACCATAGCCGCTGCCGTTAAAGGGCACTGCCCTGTCATAGACAGCGGGAAGGACAAATCTGCCTCCGGAATTTACGTATCCCCATTTGTTGCCGTCAAAGGCGGGCATCAGGCTGTTTGTGGATGTGGGAATGATTTCCACCGCTTTTGTGATGCGCATGGAATATCCATAACGGTTATCCTCATACAGTTCTCCGATGGCGCCGCCGGGATACACTGCCATCCCTTTTTTCAGCAAAGCCATCGCCTCGTCGAGATCGTTCTGGGAAAGGTATATTTCCGCTGCCTTCAGGTATTCTTCCTCCGTCGCCGTCCCGTCGGTGCTTCTTTTCTCCACAAGTTCCACATAGGAATCCGTATCCTCCTGTGCCAGATAAACCTGCTGCAGCTTCGCCTCTATCTGGGAAACTGCCTCCGTGCGATACCCCAGCGCCCGGCTGTACAGCGGAACCGCCCGTACATAAAGTTCCTTCCCCGCAAACAGGTCTGCCTGCCGGACCAGGGCTTCCTGGTCGTTCCTGTCATCAACCCCGCTTGTAGTCCTGACTGACAGATACCAGCCCAATCCGATCACCAACAGAAGAGCAATGACCACTATCCATCGTTTTCCTTTCACAACTGCCTCCTTCCGCCTGCCCTGCAGACGTTCTCATCCCTTTTATTCCCGCGGGCAGACATTGCCCGCTGAGCAATACCGTCCTCACAAAATCAAGAAAGTGATCAGCGTCCCCAGATACAGAAAAGGTGCCAGGGGAACCCCATCCTTCATTGTCAGCTTCTTTCGAGCCATCTGGATCAGGGAATAAACACAGCAGACCAGCACGCCATACGCAATGGCTCCCACGATTCGCTGCCCCGTCAGATACAGTCCCATCACAAAAGCAAGCTTTACATCCCCTGCCCCCAGCTGTCCCCTGGATATGAAGTAGCATAAAAGGAAAATGAATCCTCCCACTGCTCCTCCAATGATGGACTGGCCGATAAAGGCGAGCCCCCTTTCATAATCACTGATAACGGCTACCACGCCCAGCACGGACCACACCCCCAGGAACAGCAGTACCACCCGGTTCGGGATCAGTCTCGCCTTCCTGTCTGTAACCGCAAAGATGCTCATTGCCAGAAAAATCAGCATATCCTCCAGCAGCCTGAAAAAGTAAGAGGGCATATCCTGCCTGATACCCAGACAGCACCAGACAGCCGCCGAAAGTATACCTATTGCCAGCACAAACCGATCCGTGATACAGCCCGCCAGGAAAAAAAGTTTCCTTCTGGGCAGCTGCAAAGACATCTGCCTGTCCAGAAGTTCCACCGCCGCATAATATAGAATCACAATAACGGCCGCACCCAGTACGGCACTGATTATTTTCACATTTACACCTCCACGTGTACTTCAGCACACATTCCTGCGTCTCCCTGAAATCATTCTCCCGGCTCCCTGAAGTCACTTTCCAGGCTCCCTGAAATCACTTTCCAGGCTCCACCTTGACACCGTCCCCGTCAAGCCAGGCAGGAATCGTCACCCTGTTCACCATATGCAGCTTTACCGTATCAGGGAGGAGCAGCCGAGTAAACCCGGGATCCACGTCATACTCCACCACGATGTCTATCATACGGAAATCATTGGGGCATGTATCCTTCCCGCATCCGTCAGTGTTACAGAAAATGGTCGAACCGGAGAAATCCAGTCCCCCGTAACCGTCCCTGACCCCGTACGCCCGCAGAAATTCATCCGCGCTGAGGCTGCCCTGCTTCAGATACCCTTTGGTCAGCAGATATGCGGCTCCTGTACCCATCAGGTTCTTCGCCCCATATTCCGCACCCTCCAGGGCAATGTACGCCAGACCGCTTACCATTCCTTCCTTGTTCTGCAGCATACCCTTGACCTGAGTGACCGTATCCTTGACCTGGTTTGCCGCATCCTCCACGTCTCCCACAGCACCCTCTATCGCCTGTCCTGTCTGGGTGGCCGCGTTCCCCAGGTCATCCAGCTGCTGCGCCAAATTCCCCAGATCCATACCGTTATCACCGCTGCCCTCTGTCCCTCCAAAGTCCTGCAGCTGTGACAGGAGACCTACTGTCTGTCCCGCCGCAGACTGTACGCTTCCCGTTGCTTTCACTACCTTTTCATAGCTGCTGTATGCCGAACTGACGGTACTGTCAATCATGCCTGTGTTCTCCGCATTGTCACTGCCAACCGCCAGTGACGCATCCCGCCCGCCAAATGCCGCATACAGATAGGTATAGCTTGCCAGTTCATGGGCTGCTGAATTAATGGCAAACTGTATCTTATTATGCAGGATCAGCATATTGATAAAATAGGCGATGGAAAAGATCATGACCAGAAACACGGTAAAGGAAATCACCGTCTCCACCACAATCATTCCGCACTCAGTTTGTCCCCCGGTTCTTATCCTCTTACGCTTCATATGTACTCTTTTCTTCCTTCACGCTGTGCTCTTCCTTCACGCTGTGCTCTTCCTTCATATTTTGTTCTTTCTTCACATTAACTCCCTTGCCACAGCTTATATCCAAGTGGGGAATGCCGTGTTCTGAGGGCTAATATCCCCTTGTAACCGTAAATTTGTACGTGTTATCCTCAAATTGTTCAATGGCCGCATAGGTATCGGCATCCACCGTGCTTTTGGCGAAGCCCTTGGGCATGACCACCAGATCCAGCTGTACCGAGCAGGTTACATCCACCGCGGTAATGGTGTCTTCCATCTTGAACTTAAGTTCATTCAGTACACCTTCAGAGCCTATGTGCAGTCTCACCGTATTGACATTCAGGGTGATCAGATCCGCCGACCGCTGGCTCAGTACCTCCGACCGCGTCAGGAAAAGCATCATGATCATGCAGTACTGCTCATAATCCAGTTCGAATTTATTGCTCTTCTTTCCATCCGAATTTACATTTCCCAAAAGCTTGCTCAGTCCGGCAGCAAACTCCCCTGGCAGAGCCGTCACGGACAAATCCTCCACCACTGTCTTCAGGACGCAGACCGCCTCCCCCTTTGTCAGCCGCACCCAGTCCCCGTAAGTCTCTATTCCAGCCACAGCCAGCCGCAGCGCTGCCGCCACGGCGATCTTCAGAAAGGGGCCCACTGTGGGAACTGCCGCAAATGCGCTGGAAATCCCTTCGATGGCATCGTTAATCGGCCCCACCGTATAGGTGGCCGCATAATTCATCACCGCACGGAACGCCAGTATCTTGTTCCTGGCCTCGTTCAGATTCTCTTTTGAAGAGTTATGCCCGCCCAGCAAATACTCGATTTCCGACTGGTACAGGTAGTTGATATTGGGCGCCATGGGATAACCTGTGAGGGAAAGCTGGACGCTTTCATCCCCTGCCGCAACACCCGTATCTTCCACATTCGTTACCCTGCTGGTAAACATGCCGAAATCATACTGTACCAGATACAGCTTTGTGAGCAGGCGGTTTCCCGTGTCCGCAAGGGTATTGCTGCCAAAGCTTTTGGAGGCGCTTCCTATCATGCTGGTGATGTCAAACCCTCCGGCAGACCCGGCATCTCCCATACCGGCAAAATCGCCTCCGGGGGGAATATCCCTCTTCCCCGCAATGTCCGCATCCTCCTCCAGGGCGCTTCCCACATCACCCAGGAGATCATCCGCGTCATCCTGCTTCTGCTGCGCCTCCTTTTTCTTATTGTCAGAGGCTTCATTGGCAAAACACTGTTGCAACGATTCATGAATCTTATCATACGGGCTTTTGCAGAAGTCTTCCAGCCGTAAAGCATCCAGCGGCTCCGCATACTCCGGCAGTTCTGACAGTTCCGGATGGGAATCGATACATGCATTCTCTCTTTCCTCCTGGCTTTTGAGCATTTCCTCCGCCTGCAGTTTGTTCTCAGCATTCTGCCCGCTGTACGAAGCGATATGATCCGCCAGTTCTTTGTAATTGTCCGCCGAATAATAACCGCTTCCCCCTCCAAAGAGCTTATCCAGTTCCGCCATCTCCGTCTCGATCCCGGTCTTCAGATCCTCTGTAATGTTCTCGTCCTGCAAAATCTCATTCAGCTGGGAACGCAGCTTCTCCAGGTCCGCCAGCTTTTTGGCAAGGTCGTCCGCCGCACGCTGCAGGTCTGTTACCTTTTGATCAAAATTGTCGAAATTGACCGTGACGTCCTTGTTTTCTTTGTGGTCCAAAACCACAATCCCGCCTCCATAGACTGACCTGAGTTCTTCCTCCGACTCAATCTGCCCGGACAATGAAATCTCCGCATAGGCAAATGCCGCCCGTAAGGAATCCGGACTGTGATCCAGGTGCTCCTGATACTCATCGTCAATCTTGCACAGACGCTCTTCCTCCTCGGTAAGGGGTTCCACTTCTACCTTTGTCTCCCCCTCGGTCTGTCCGCTGTTTTCCGTCTGCCCCTCGCTTCCCGATTGTCCTTCTGATCCGGTTTCCCCTTCCGTCCCGGAATTTTCTTCCGCCTCGGCTTTCGCTTTCTCCGCCTCCTCCACTTCCTTCCGGCGCTCCAGGGCATCCTCGATGGCCTGGGGATCCTCATCCATATATGCCTTATAATAAGAATACTTTTCCGCCAGCAGCCCTTCTATGGAAGTGATTCCGGCAGAGTAGATATGGTTAATTTCCTTTATGTAATCGGGATACTGCCACAGTCCCTCCAGCTGCACATAATAATCCTGCGCCGCCTCCAGCACCTTGGAGACCTTTTCCGTGATCTCATTCCTCTTTTCCACCGCTTTTATATTATTGTCCATGTTCTGGACGGACTCTATGGCCTGTACAATTCCCTCCAGATCATCCCCCACCGTCTGCACGATCCGGAATTTCATGAAATCACCGATCTGTGTGTTAAAGATCATAGGATTGTCCAGCGTGGCTCCCTCCACAGGCGAAGCCTCGAGCGCCACCACTGCATTCTGGTAGGGCATCCAGCCCTCGTAGGGCTTGGTCGCCGTAAACTCTTTCAGATGCCCGAAGCTGATCCTGTTCTCGTTGGGCTGGAAGGAGGTCATATAATATTCCTTCACATAGGCATCCAGACAGTCCAGCGCATCCTTGCCCTCCTGATTCTGGGTCAGCGCAAAAAGGCCGTACAGTTCCTTCAGCAGGTTGTCATAATCCGTCAGGATGGCTTCCCCGTAATTGTCCGCCGCCATCACCGCCTGGTTACCGCAGAATTTAATCCTGGACAGATCCACCAGGAATCCGATGAAGAAAACCACCGGGACCATGATCACCGTCACAAATACCGATATGGAACCTTTTCCTCTTTTCAAAAACAGCTTCAGCATTATTCCTCATCCCCCACATGCAGTACCTTTTTAAATTCGTTGTATATTTTCTGCACATTTTCTCCGATTCCCTGGACGAATTTTCCCATCTTCGTATCGGCAAGCATATCTATCGCAAAATCCACATTGCGGATAAAATCGTCTCCGTCATTGACCACAATCTCCCCGGTAACCTCAATGGTCATCTCCTTGGGACCGCCTACCCAGGAAAGATTGATGGGCGGCTTCACCGTCTGTGTGGCCGTAGCCTCAATCGTCTTATAAAAAACATAGTTATGCCTCTTGGCTGTGATCGTGACATTTTCTCCCGTGTCAAAGAACATATGCCCGCATATGCTCCGGAAAAAAGTCTTGTAATTTCCCTCTTTGAATTTCATGAAAAAGAAGCGGTAGGGATTCAAATATCTGACAGTGCCATAATTACTTCCCACCGCCTCCAGGCCGCTCCCGTCATATTCCATCTGGGTCTTCGCCTCCACGTATGTATCAGACTCCGCCGCCTTATAATAGAGCAGCGCCGTCTCCAGATTGGACTGGATATTCGCCTTCTGGCACAGATACAGGGCGGCATAGAGTACGCCGACGATCATGACCATGCAAAAAGGCAGCATCAATGTGGCTTCGACCATTGCCGTGCCCTGTTCACTTTTTCTGAATGTCTGCATCGCTATGCCTCCCTCTATGAATGCTTTTTTGAGAACACCAATATTCAATAACAGTAAAATACCTTTTCCTATATCAATTAAAAGTTCAAATTGTTTCTGAATATACTAAATACAAGAAATTTTTCAGAAAACAGAAACACCATTGTCTTAACTTTTAAAACATTGCTGTATTGAATATTATTTCGGCAACGCCGTGCCTTTAATTGTCTTAAATAAAGTATTCTCGAAATAATCCCCTAAAAAGGTCCACACAAGCCCACCTACTAATACCGCAATCAGTATCAGCAGCACGGTAGCCACGAAGTTGGACACGCCGCTCTCGTCCTCCTTGAAATTCTCAATCAAATTTCTTTTCCTGATCTGAGCGCCAATATACAATCGATCTAATGTACCTAACATCTTTTTCACCTCCTCGCCTTTGAAAAACAGTTAATTATTATCAATCCGGCGGACGCATGTGTACCAGCGCGCTGGTGTACCAGCACACTAAAAATTGAAGCCCGTCATCACCGGAACAATAACCAGAATAATAATCCCTACAAACATCAGAAGCGTAGGCACCAGCAGCTTAGAGGAAATCTGCTCCCCCCGGCGCCTGGCGCTGTGCTTGTGCTCCAGCCAGCTCTCGCTGTTCAGCCGACGGAACAGGTTCACAATCTCGGCGTTTCCCTTGGAAGCGTTCTGCATGATGGCTGTGGCAAGCTTGGTGGTATAGGGATTGTTACAGCGGGTAATCAGCTTGCTGTAAGCCTCCGCCGGCGGCACATTATTGTCCAGGTCCACCAGCACCCTCTCCATCTCCTGGTACAGCACGCCCACGCCGCTTGCGCTGGTAAGCTTCCACGCCTGGTTGACCTCCATGCCAGCCACTGTCAGGAGCGTCAGCTTGGAAACCACCTGGGGAAACTGATTTTCAATCTCCTCCTTCCGGTTTCTGACAGTGGTATTTACATTGTCGTAGGGCACATACCCTGCCATGACCAGAAGGATCAGCACCACCACGGAAAAGACCACCGCCCTGATCCCCAGACCCATGGCAAGCATAAGCCCCAGCATGGCAAAGAAACAGACTCCTCCCAGCACCACATAACCGATCAGCGCGCCCAGGATGTAATAGGTATAGTTCATTGCCTCGCGCCTTTCCTTAAACTGCACGCACTGGTTATACAGCTTCTTCACCGTTTCATTCCTGCCGTCCCAGTGCATCAGCTGCATCAGGCGGTATCCCGCGATGGGAATGACCTCCATCATCCCGGTCTTTCCCTTTTCCAGGCGCTCCAGGTTTTTCTGGTACTGCTCCAGGTTCTTTTTCAGTTCCCTGGCACGCTTCACGCGCTTCTTGTCCTTCAGATCCTTCGTCCGCTTCATATAATCCACGATAAGGTCCATCTCGATCCGGGTCTTCTTTATGTTCTCCATTTCCGTTTCCCTGCGGCACGTGAGGATGGATCCCGTAATATTTTCACCCGCCGATAAGAACAGGAACGCAAAGAACAGAAAACCGATTGTTGCCAACGCCATACATATGATCATTTTTACACCCCTTTAAACCTTAATGTTACTTGCCTTTGTAGCCAACACATAGGAAATCCCAAAGAACGCCAGCGCCACCGTGGCAGCCAGGTGTCCCGCAAAGGTAGTGAAAAGCGCGTCCATGAACCCGGAACCCATGAAAGACATCGCCACCACAATCACAATGGGCATCACCAGCATCATATTAGTCTCGGATTTCGCCGCGGCAATGACCGTATGGATCTCCTGTTCGATCTCGATCTTGTCGCCGATGATCTCCGAGGTCTGGCTGACGATTTCCCCGAACCGGTCGTTCTTACCCTCAATGACCGCATATATGGTGGCAAAGCTGCGGATATCCTCCAGGTTGCTCCTGTTGGCAAAATCCTCAAACAGGAATTTCAGTTCTATCCCGCCCTGCTTATACTGCTTGAGAATGTTTTCCACCTCTTTCACAATATCCGCCTTCACGCTGTAGGAAATCTTCAGGTCTGCCAGCGCCGACTCCAACGCCTTGACCTCCACATTTCCCGCCCTTGCCGCCACGCTCATGGATTCCAGGAAATCCCGGAACTGCAGGCGCAGCGCCGTCATTCTCCTTTTCACCGTGGAGTCCGCGTACACCTTTTCCAAATAAAATCCCGCACCGAAGCCTACCAGGACAGAGATCGGGACAAGGTGGTAAAAAAGATAGGCAATTCCGGTAATGAGCAGGCTGCATACGAAATACGCCAGAACATGCTCTACCTTTTTCATGTTACATCTGTAGTAAACAGGCATATTAGGATTCATATCTTTTCTCCTCACAGGTAATCATAGATACCGCTGGCAATGAATTTGTCGGGATGTACCATCTCGTTTTGGGTCCGGTTCAGCGAACCTGACACCTTGCGCACCGTAGTCTTTTCGTCCTCCTGGAACTCGAACAGGGGATTCATGATCACCTTGCCCCCTTCCAGTCCCACTACCTCCGAAATGGACATGGTCTTACGGGAACTGTCCCGCATCCTGGAAAGGTGAATGATGATATCCACCGCGGAAGCGATCTGCTGCCTGATGGCTTCCAGCGGAAGTCCCGCCGCGCCGCTGAGCACCATGGTTTCCAGACGGCTTATCATATCCTCCGCCGAGTTGGCATGGCCTGTGGAGATGGAACCGTCATGCCCGGTATTCATGGCCTGGAGCATGTCCAGCGCCTCCTCGCCCCTGACCTCGCCTACCACGATCCGCTCCGGCCTCATACGCAGGGAAGACTTGATCAGATCCCGCATGGAGATTCCTCCCTCCCCCGAAGAATTGGCATTGCGGGTCTCCAGCCTTACCAGGTTCGGGATGTGCCGTATCTGAAGTTCCGCGGAATCCTCTATGGTGATCACCCGCTCCGTCTGGGGAATATAATTGGAAAGCGCATTCAAAAAAGTGGTCTTACCGGAACCGGTTCCGCCACTGATAAAAATATTGTACTTTGCCCGCACCAGCTTCTGCAGAAAGACTGCGGCCTCCGGCGTGATGGAACCATAGCTGATCAGCTTCTGGATCGTCATTCCCTCCTCGGGGAACCGCCTGATGGTCACAATGGGGCCGTTCAGGGCAATGGGATCCAGCACGACATTTACACGGGAGCCATCTGCCAGGCGGGTATCCACGATGGGATTACTCTCATTCACGGAACGTCCCATATCCTGCACGAACTTGGTAATGATATTCCGCAGGCGCTCCTGGCTCTCGAACTTCTCCGGGATCTGCTCCAGCTTTCCGGCCCGCTCCACAAATATGGTGTCATATCCGTTGATCATGACCTCGGTAATACTCTTATCCGCAATGATTTTTCCTAAAATCCCCAGCCCCCTGATGGATTCAAAAACATTGTCCGCCAGGCTTTTACGGGTACGGAAGGACAGGGAGGAATAGTAGGCCGCCACATCAGGCTCTGTTTCCTCCGCCTGGCTGACTCGCAGCTCCATCATTTTCTCCGCCCGCTCCCGCAGCTGTTCGTCCGACAGATCCGTATAAGATGGATCCCTGCTTATCATCTCACGGATTTTCACCGTTTCTTCTGTAAAATAGTCTCTCATGCCATCCTCCGTGTGGATGAATCCACATTGTCCTCTCCGTCAGCGATTCTCCTCTGCCTGCCCCGGCAATACCATGCAAAATCAAATATCTCCGGCATCCATCCTGCAATGCGGCAGAACTGCGGAAGTCAACGCCTTTCACTCCGTCAATGCGTCCACATAGCTGACGGCGGGATTCCCTGCCAGCATGGTAATCAGTTGTGCGGAATCCGGATTCTGCACCCCGCCTACCCTGCCTGCCAGCGGAATCTGCCCATTACCCTCCACCGCCCTGCCGTTATCGAAATTCAGTACCCGCACCATCTTTTTCCCATAGGCATTCAAAATATGTGTCTGTGCCATAAAACACCTTATCTTATGCATAGAAATGGTATCCGGCTTTTCCACCAAAACGATTTTCTGCATCTGCTCAAAAATACTGAGCGCCCTGGTATCCAGTGCCACTCCCATGTCCACGATAACATACTCAAAAAGTCCTGACCTGCTGATCTCCACAAGCAGTTCTCCCACCTCCTGCGGCGTCATCTCATAAATATCATTGGGACTGTCGAAATGCTTCAGATAATAAAGGTTATCCGCTTTTGTCTGCAGCAGGCTCTGCAGCTTCATGGGAAAATTGATTTCAGAACCGAGGAAACCCAGCAGTTCACTGATTCCCTTCTCACCGCCCTGGGGCAGGTAACAATCCTCCGAAGCAATATCCTCAAAATTGACATAAAAAGTCTTATGGCCGCGCATTGCCAGCCTGGAAGCCGCCGCCAGCGCCAGTGTCGTCTTGCCGCTTCCTCCCGCCGGAGAATAGAAGGCTGCCGACACTACCGGCCGTCCCCCCATCCTTTCGCCCACATCCTGGCAGATTTCAGAATACAGTTCTAAGACCTTTTTATAGATGCTGCTGATACGCTGGTATTTGTTGATCTTATGAAAATCCTGGCAGGCTGCCGGAACCGCCCTGTCCTCATCCAGGAGCATCACCGCCAGAGAACCTTTTTTCAGACCCGGCTGTCCGTCATACAGCGCCGCATCAAACAACAGAATATCGAATGTCCTGGAAACCAGCGCTGTTTCGAGACTGCTCCGATCCGTATACACGGACAGGGTTAAATCCTTATATTCTTCCAGCACGCTCACCAGGCGATTCAGGTACTCCTCATTTTCATCCGCAACTGCTATCCTGACCAACATAATACCCCTCCTGTGTACAGTTCCAAATTGTATTTTTATAATTATATATTATATTTGTACAACTTTCAACTGTATTTTTTGTAGGAGCACTAAATTTGTAACAGTTCAACTATACGGCACCGCGAAGCCAAAATTGCTTCCTTGTACAATTTTGTGAGACTAAATATTACCGTGTCATATACACATGTTCTGCAATCCTCTGAGGAAGCGTCCTGATTTGCGATTAGGCCAAATTTGGTTTGGCTAATGTTGCTTTACAGCGCGTAACCCCAAAGCCGACAATTGGGCTTGCGGAAAACGCTTTGATCAGCATTTCCCTGACAATTCACTTTACATATTTCCCATAAATTTCCCTTCATTACGTCTTTATCCTATATTCTTTGCATAAACATAGATATAAGCTGTATTACTTACAGTTCTATCCTTTATAATTAAGAACAACTCTCAAACACGCCACACAAACAGCTCCTGCCTGTATATCTATATGGAGCCAAATCTATCAAAGGAGTCAGTTTTGCCAAACAGAATCAGGGAATTACGCAAAGAAAAAAGGATCACCCAGCTGCAGCTGAGTATAGAATTAGGTGTCACCCAGGAAACAATCAGCGCCTATGAGCATGGCAAGCATCTGCCTAGTCTGGCAGCTCTGATCAGGATGAGCGAGATCTTCCATACAAGCATGGATTATATCATGGGACTTTCCCCTACAGAGCATCCCGATCATTCCAACTGCCATACCAATGACGAACAGCGCGATTACCTTCTGCGCTGTTATCGCCGTCTCGGCACAAAAAACAAAGCCCGGCTGGTCTCCTACGCGGAAGGCCTGCTGGACTCGCAGAAAGAATAGGTCTTTTTGAAATAACTCTCTATAGGATAGGTCACTGTGGGACAGGACTCTCCGGGATGGATCTCCCTGGAATCGCTCTCCTTGGAATTAATCTCTTTAGGATGGGTCTCCTTGGAATCGCTCTCCTCAGGATGGATCTCCTTGGAATTGGTCTCTTAAAAATGGGGTTCCTTGAAACAGACCTTTTCGGAATAAGTCACCGTGGCATATGTTACTGATTGTTATGATTTACCGTTCATTTTCCGAAATCCCCTCTGGCATTGCGCAACTGCAAAATACAGCAGGTATCCTGCCACGGCTCCCAGGACGTTCGTTAATATGTCGTCAATCTGAAAAAAACCCCGGCCGGTAAGCAGCTGAAGCGATTCCACAAAAAGACTGGTCAGCATCCCAACCAGCAGACAGCGCCAGAATTTCCGCAGCCCGCGGAATGTCACAGGGCATAATACCCCAAACGGGATGAAAAGCAATATATTTTCTATCACCAAGGCATTATTTCTGTCATTGATCCCCCATGTGGAAAGGAATTCCAGATCCAGTCCCTTATGGCGGCTCCCGCTCTCCCTGGAAAAAAAAGTGATCGCCATGATCACCGCCAGATAGGTAAGGAACAACGTCGTCGGCACAACAGGAATCCTGTCCTTCTGTCTCTTGTTCCGTACCTCGTTCCAGATAATGAGTACAAAAAAACAAAGGACGCCAGCTCCCATGCCAAAGGGCAGATACTTCAGAGCATCCATCAGGTCTCTGCATATATAGTGAAACATTCTAATCCTCCACAGTCAACGCACCGTTCCTCCGGCTGCCGCCCATCAATACCGCATACCGGTTGCACGATGCACCCGTACATCATATCATGAATCTTCGATCCATGATCGTCATTCGCCGCTTGCCGAATGTGCAAGCACATTTTTCTCGCCAACGTTTATCATATCGCCTGCTATTTTATTCGTACATCACTCATAGTTGTCCCAGCGGTCAGATGCGTGTTCCCATTTTTCCTTCTCCTGGAACAGCCTGTCGTTCATCCATGCCACAGCATCCACAACGCCGTCCTCCCCAAAGAAGAAAAAGTCACTTTCCTTCTTGTCCTCCGGTGTCATGAAGAAATTAAAGGGTTCCGGCCAGACGGTGCATTTCAGCTTCGTTTCACCGTCCTCGCCTTCTGCCTTCTCCAGACGGTACCGCATTCCCTTATGGCATCCGGTAAATTCCGTCTTCTTTAAATATTCCATGGAAAGTATATCATCACGTTGAATCATTTTTGCAAACTCCACGCAGGAAATCTCATATGAATAGTATATCCATAAAAACAGTATATACTATAAAACCTGCTTTGGAAAGAAAAATATGTAAATCATACGTGAATCGCTGCATGGATGAACTGTTGCTGCTACTGTTACTGTTACTGTTACTGTTGCTATTGCTATTGCTGTTGCTGTTACTATTACTGTGTTATTCAGATTTCGCTGCTGATCTCCTTTTTCAGCTGGCGCATGATTTTCTTTTCCAGCCTGGAAATATAGGACTGGGAGATACCGAGGAGAGAGGCCACCTCCTTCTGGGTCATTTCCTGTCCGTCCCTTGTTCCCAGCCCGAACCGCAGCCTGATAATGGTCTTCTCCCTGTCCGACAGCTTATTGATGGCACGCATTAAAAGCTTGCGTTCCACCTCGTTTTCCAGGTCACGGTAAATTACATCCTCATCGGTTCCAAGGATATCCGACAGGAGCAGTTCATTGCCGTCCCAGTCCACATTCAGCGGCTCGTCTATGGACACCTCCAGCCTGGTCTTGTTATTCCTGCGCAGATACATTAAAATCTCATTCTCAATGCACCTGGAGGCGTAAGTTGCCAGCTTGATATTCTTATCCGGCTTGAAGGTGTTGATGGATTTTATCAGCCCTATAGTGCCGATGGAAATCAGATCCTCCACGCCCACGCCGGTATTGTCGAACTTTTTTGCTATGTACACCACCAGCCGCAGATTGTGTTCGATCAGGATCGCTTTTGCCTCGTCCTCATATTCCGTTCCCAGGTCGGAAATCACCTGATTCTCCCTCTCCAGCTCCAGAGGCGGCGGAAGCACCTCCGCCCCTCCTATATAATGGATTTCTCCTGTCCTTCCCAGAAGCAGGTTCTCCCTGCGGATCATTTTAAATTGCATCTTTCCCGGTATTGCCACCTTCAGTATCATATTTCCTCTCATTCTGCCGTTTTTCCGGCCTCCTCTTCCCCTTTGCTTTCAGGAGGAGGGGATTTATTATCATTTTTACGGATTCCGCCCCTGCGTCTTCTGAGATCTGCCCTTCGCTCACCGCAACATATACCCCATAAAAGTCCCGCACCATGCCGTCAACCTCCAGCTGGATTTCCGGCAGAAGGTATCCCTGCAGGATCCCATGTTTCCTTCCGATACTGTGATAGGGTATGGCACGGAAACCGGGCGGATCCTCCTCCCATAAGCTCCTGAATACCTTCTCCTCCACCACGGAAACCGGCTTACCGCTGACTGGCTCTGTCAGGCTGTTTCCGGAATCAATCAGCGCGTTGACGGTCAGTCTCCTTCCGCCGCGGATCAGGGTGGCGCGGCACAGGCAGTCCTTGGGGCCGTGCCCCGGGTCAAAGTGTCTCAGAAACAGAAACAGGATACCCCCTGTTCCCAGTAACGCCAGGACGCCGTCGGAGGAAATTCCCAGCTGCCTGGTCATCCTGAGCAGAAGCAGCATGCCGCCGCCCATTCCGACCGAATACAGCGTCAGGTACTTTAACAGCTTCAGAAACATTCTGAACCCCTTTACCGGAAAAGCCAGGAACAGCATACCGGCAGTCCCACCGAGGAAACACACGGAAAGCTTCAGGATGGGCGCTGCATTCCACAGAAAGGGCAGGAAATAACAGACAGCCCCAAATGCCGCTCCCAGCAAAAGTCTTCTTCCTGCAGCCGTGCGGATCGTACTTCTGTCTACCAGGATCAGCAGATACAGGTTCATGACAAAATTGAGCAGCAGCAAACTGTCTGCATACAGTTCATAACGCATTGGCATCATCCTTTTCACAATGATTATAAAGGGAAGGGCTTATGGAATTTGTCAAAAACGATACCGGAATGACCGTTTTTATTCGACAAAAGAAGATACAAAAAGGAAACAATAAAAAGGAAGACCACAAAAGGGAAATCAATAAAAAGAAAGGCTGCAAAGAGGGAAAACAACAAAAAGAAAGGCTGCAAAAAGGGAAATCAATAAAAAGAAAGGCTGCAAAAAGGGAAATCAATAAAAAGAAAGGCTGCAAAAAGGGA
>CAOKWI010000059.1 GCA_948473115.1 uncultured Lachnospiraceae bacterium
ACTCGAAAAGACGGTACAGCCCTTGTAATCGGGGCTATACCGCCTAATCTGAAATTACTTCCCTCTAACCGTAAACATTTATATTTCCTGGGTTTTCTCTATGCACTGTAATTTTATGGAGCACCACAAAACAGGCTAAATTTTTGTCGGTAACTTACACATAGCTTATAAATAAGGAAATAAAAAGATGGTGTCTTATGTAAGATTTTGCTATAATGTGAAAAAGATAAAAGAAGGAATAAAAGAATAGGCGGCTGATAAAAATCATTGACACATAGTATTAAATGTAGTACTATAATACTGAGGGAGAGGTATGACAAGTGACAAGTGCCAAGTGTAGAAAAGATAATTGACAAGATGAAGCGACAGCCTAATGGAATACGACTGGAAGAAGCCGAAAAAGTACTTAAGGCTTATGGATACGAACCAGTAAGACAGAAGGGAAGCCATAAGCAGTACTTAAATAAAGACACAGGCGATCTGACAACAATCAAACAGGTAAGCCCGCTAAAGAAAGCATATATAGTGGATATTCTTAATAGAATTGAGGCATAAATCCCCTAAGCTGGATATAATAAATTAAGACAGAGAAGGAGCGAAACAATGGAAGTAAAAGACTATATGAAGTTACCGTATACAAGATTGGTACAAGAGATGAATGATGAAAGCGGGCATTATTTTTACGGCAGGATCTTAGAACTTGACGGCTGTCAAAGTACAGGGGATACTTTGGAAGAACTGTATGAAAGCCTTAACGAAGCTATGGAAGGATATATAGAAGTCAAGTTAGAAAATAACTTGCCTGTCCCCACCCCGGAATCAGCAGAGAAATATAGCGGAAAATTTGTAGTAAGACTGCCAAAGTCCTTACATCAGCGGCTGGCAATCGAAGCAGACAAGGAAGGTATAAGTCTTAATCAGTTGGCATTATATAAGCTGGCACTTTAGGTATAAAGGATGATCGGCAGGGGATGGCAGTTCCTTTATAAAGCAGAAGAAAGCTGCGTTAATCGCAGAAGGAAATTTACACGTAACTTACAATTCAATAAAAAACCCCTTGTCAGCAGGCTTCGGAGTTATCCAGGAGATAAGGACATTTTCTTAGAGATAGGTAAACAGAACATAGGATTTCAAGGATATTTACTCCGCAGGTTCTTCCTGCGGAGTTTTTTCGGTCTATTAACATTTCAGGCTATTTGGGTTATAATATATTTCAGGTCTATATAGATATCCTAATGGAGGTACCGTTATGTGTGATGTGAAAAAAATATTCTGATAGCAGGAGTCAATGGGGTGTAGATTTTGTATTTCACGGGTAAATGACAGAAAAAATGGAAGCAAAGGGGCTCGAACCCTTGGCCTCCCGCTAGTCAGGCGAGCGCTCATCCCAGCTGAGCTATGCTTCCATGGAACTTATTGGATCGTAATCTGCAGGGCAATTTATGATGGATGGCCATTTGGCCGCTGAATGCCACGAACAAAGTCATTATATCATGAAGCTTTGATTCATGATCGTCATTCGCCGAATGTGCAAGCACATTCTTCTTACTAACGCTCATTATATCATAAAGTTTTTGTTTTGGAAAGAATAAATTTGGGCGCGGACTGAACTGACTGAACTGTTTTGGGTTGCTGTTTTTGGGAGGGATATGCCGTAACAGGGAATTACGGTGGAAGAGCCTGTATGGCGGAAAGGTATGGGGAGGATAATGATATTGAGTGTAAGCCGCAGGACGGATATCCCCAATTATTATTCGGAGTGGTTTTTTAACAGGATAAAGGAAAGATTTGCGTATGTAAGGAATCCCATGAATCCCCATCAGGTGAGCAGGATTGATCTGTCGCCGGAGGTGGTTGACTGCATCGTTTTCTGGACCAAAAATCCGAAGCCAATCATCAAGAGATTGGACGAGCTTGCGGGATATGATTACTATTTCCAGTTTACATTGACCGGATATGGAAAGGATGTAGAACGTAATCTGCCTGATAAAAAGAAAGAACTGATACCGGTATTTCAGGAGTTATCGGCAAAGGCGGGGAGAGAAAGGGTCATTTGGAGATATGATCCTATTATTTTCACCCGGAGATATACGCCAGAATACCATTTAAAGGCCTTTGGGCAGATCGCGGGTTCCCTTCAGGGATGCACGGAAAAGTGTGTGATCAGCTTTGTGGATTTATATGCAAAGAATAAAAAGGGAATGGAAACGCTTGGTGCGTTTGAAATAGAAAAAGCGGAACTGATGGAGTTTGCGGGGGAAATCAGTAAGATTGCGAGGGAAAACGGTATGTCCACAGGCAGCTGTGCCGAATGCCTGGATCTGGATCAGTGTGGTATAGAGCATAACAGCTGCATTGACAGGACCCTGATAGAGAAGATAACCGGCAGCAGGCTGCAAGCGGCAAAAGACAAAAATCAGCGCCCGGAATGCGGATGTGTGGAAAGCGTGGACATTGGTACATACAATACATGCAAAAACGGGTGCATCTACTGTTATGCAAATGGCAGCGAAGAGAATATCGCGAAAAATTGTAGCATCTACGCCCCTGAATCACCAATCTTGTGCGGATTACAGGATGAAAGGGACAGGATTACGGAGCGGAAGGTAAATTCATTCAAAGAACGCCAGTTATGTTTCTTTGACGAATAACCGGAGATATGGAACAACAGGGCAGATAAAATTGCGGAGGCACATACCAGTGGGAAGAAAGATTGCTTTTTTCGATATAGACGGAACGCTCACGTCGGAGATAGACGGTTCCATACCGGAGAGTGCAGCGGAGGGAATCCGTAGGGCAAGGGAAAAGGGACACCTCATGTTTATCAATACAGGGCGGTGCTTTCAAAATGTGGAACCCAGGTTCCGCCAGGTGGGATTCGACGGTTATGTGTGTGGCTGCGGGTTAAATATATACTGTGAGGGGCGGGAGCTTCTGTATGTACCCATGCCCCGGATGGTGAAAGAAGAGATGCTTGCACAGGCCAGGCTGACGGGCGTGGAGATCTTATTTGAATCCCGGACAGGAGTGGCATTTGACCTGTCCAGGCCCCTGCGGAGCGAGAGGGCGATCCGGCTCTATCAGTACTTTGTGGAAAGGAACTATGACCTGGGTATAAAGCCGGAACAGCCGGACTTTGTGGCTGACAAATTTGTGGTTTGGTTCCGGGGGCCGGAACAGCTGGAGACATTCCGAAAAGCCAGTGACCGTTACTTTGACTGTATCGACAGGGGAGGCTGTTTCCGGGAATTTGTACCCCATGGATATTCCAAGGCTACAGGATTGCAATTTGTATTGGATCATTATGGAATGTCTTTGGAGGATGCGTATGGATTTGGGGACAGCAACAATGATCTGACCATGCTGCAATACCTGAAAAACAGTGTAGTCATGGGTAATGCGGAATCCAGGGAACTGATGGACTGCGTTGCATTCGTGACTAAGGCTGCCAGCAGCGGGGGACTATATTATGCGCTGGAGCAGTTGGGGTTCTTTTAATGTGCTGACATGTGGCTGTTTGTCAGCTTATGAAATCCGCCTGCAGGCAGGCGGATTTTGGATGGGCCATACTCGTGAGCAGGCTTTTGCCGTTTTGCTCTGCAGCGCTGCAAGCCTGATGCCCCGTTGCATTGCAGCGGGGGTGTTGATTTGGCAAATGATTCAGGTTGTGAGGATATATCACAGTATAACACTATTTCGGAAATCAGTAGGTGATTCACCGAATGCACGCTTGAAGGCCTTAGAGAAGGTATACTGATCCGCGTATCCCAGGATTCCGGCGATCTCGCTCATTTTCTTGTCGGTATTTCTGATCAGTTCCGCTGCTTTCCGCATGCGCAGCTGATTGATGTACTGGCCGGGAGAAAGCCCCACCGTGTTTTTAAAATTACTGATAAAACGTTTTTCACTCAAATTCACAAGGGATGCCAGCTGGCTGACGGAAGGGTTGGACAGATAATTGGCTCCGATGTAATCTATTGCCAGACGGATGGCCGGTGTCCCAACGGTTCTGATATGCCGGGAAAAATGCTGCGCATCCGGGCTCTGCAGCCCTTCTATTACAGGGCACAGATATTGTAAGAAGTCGGCGTACATCTTCAGGGAAAGCCGTCCTGAAGCGGACAGACTGCGGAACCGTGACTGAAAACGCGCCGATTTCTGCCGTATGCTTTCGTCTGAAAGGATCCCCTCCACATTACCTCCTTCGAAGAGATCCAGCCCGTTTCCCATTTCCAGAGTAAAAAATATAAAAATAAACTGACAGCCGTCAGAATCCGTACACGCGCTGTAGCGGCAGCCGGGATAGAACAATACCGCGTCCATGCTGCGTGCATAAAAATCCCGGCCCTCCATGGTAATTTTCACGGTGCCGCTGACAATGCTCCAGAGAGTGTAATGTTCTTTTGTCTTTTCCTCGAACCAGTGGCTGTCATGCCAGATCCAGTGACCGTGAAGGATACGCACAGACAGGCTGGAGGTAATATTTTCCAGTCGGTTCATAGTGATATCAATGCCCTTCCTGTAGAAATTCGTTATTGTTCACAGCTTCGCTGCTCACAGCAACATAATGCACACAAAATGAGCAAAAGACGCTCATTTTGGCGCCCGCAGTCTCGGGTTTTTATGCCCAAAACGCATAAAAACGCCTTCGCGAAACCGGCTTTGAATAGTAACAGAAATTCTTCCTTTTGCAAATCCTTTCCTTTACAAATCCTTCCCGTTATAGACTCATCACAACAGTTCAGACAGGGCACTAGTACATCATTGCATTAATTCCTGAGTAATCAGCACTCGCTGTTCACGTCATTGCTGCGTTGTTGTCGGTCAACGATGCCACCGCATCGCCTCCCTCCGCCGCCTTGCACTGACGCAAACATCAAGTACTTATTACTTCAGGATTAATGCAACGATGTACTAGACTGTTACGATGCAACAACCTTACAGACAGTGTATCACATATTGGGTTGATTGTTAATAGGACTGATACTTTTTGACAAATAAGGGAGCACCAGGGACATTGTCTTCGCTGTGGATTTCGATTACAGTGTCTGTAGAAGTCAGGCTGGATGCTCCCTGAAGCGTCCAGCCCCACAGGTGGAGGTTTTTCAGAAGTGTAAAGGGAGGAAAAAGCGATGATCAGATTATTTGAACAGCACAGAATCAGAAATGTGAGGGAACTGGACGGTATGTGGGACTTCACCATGGAAGGCATCCGGAAAAATTACAGACTGCCCGTGCCGGGCTGCTGGGAACAGCATCCGGATTTCCCGGCACACAGGGGAAAGGGATGTTACAGCAGGGAGGTCTATGTGGAAACAGAGGGTAACCTGCGGTTGGAATTCAAGGGCGTGAGCCACACGGCGGATGTGTTCTGGGACGGTACGCAGATCGCCCATCATTACAACGCGTTTACACCTTTTTCTGCGGTGGTGAGAAAGGTACCAAAGGGTATGCACCGGATCCAGGTCCGTGTGGACAACAGCTTCGGAGAGCATTCCGCGCTGCATGTTCCCAACGATTACTACACTTACGGGGGAATTACCAGGCCGGTGGCGCTGGAATGTCTGCCGGACGTGTATATCAGGGAAATGCATTTTACGCCTTCGTGCACGGACGGTCTCTGGAGTGCCAGGGTGGAAGTGACGCTCTGTAACATGGCGGAGAACGCTGTACAGGCGGTGTTGGACGGCAGTCTGACGGCCTGGCGCGGGAATGTGGCAGGAGAGTGCTGCACGGCTTGTGGGGATCAGGCCGCAGACCGTGCGGACGGAGCGGAGGAAACTGTGTATTCCCTGTGCGGGGAAGCGGAGATACCGGCGGGGGAGGAATGTACCATTCTTTTGGAAAGAACCTTCCCCGGTGTATCGACATGGTCCCATCAGGCACCCAATCTATACATGTTGCAGACAATCCTTTCCGTGGACGGGAAACAGGTGGATGACCTGATAGACAGAGTGGGGTTCCGCACTGTCGAATTAGATGGGACTAAGCTTTTGCTGAACGGCAGTCCCGTGTATCTCAAAGGCTTTAACCGTCATGAGGATTATGCGGTGGACGGCTGTGCCGTTTCCCTGCAGCATATGGTCCAGGACATGGATCTGATGCAGGACATGAATGTGAATGCACTGCGCACCTGCCATTATCCTAATGACGAGCGGTTTCTGGATCTCTGTGACGAGAGGGGTATCATGGTATGGGAGGAGAACCATGCAAGGGGCTTTAACCTGGAAAAGATGCAGAACCCCAATTTTGAAAGGCAATGCGAGGACTGCATCAGGGAGATGATCCAAAATCACTTTAATCATCCGTCCATTGTGATCTGGGGCATCTTGAACGAGTGCGCTTCCGAGGAACCGGAGGCCAGGGAAATGTATCAAAAGCAGTATGAACAGATCAAGAGCCTGGATTCCACAAGACCCACCACCTCGGCTACCTGCCGCCATTTCACGGATATCTGCCTGGATCTGCCGGACATTGTTTCTTTTAACATGTATTCCGGCTGGTACAAGGACTGCCCTATCGGGGAGAGGAATGACCAGGAAATAGACTGGATCCGCAAATCCGGCGGCGAGGGGAAGCCTATCATTGTCAGCGAACTGGGCGCTGCGTCCATCTATGGCTACAGGGACCGTTCCAGATGTAAATGGAGTGAGGAACGTCAGGCGGACCTGATCCGGGACAGCCTGGAGATCTATATGAACGATGAAAACATAACAGGTGTATTCATCTGGCAGCTGGCGGACTGCCGCGTGACGGAGGAGGGCGAATGGTTTAAATCCCGTGCCCGCTGCCATAACAACAAGGGTGTGCTGGATGAGTACCGCAGACCCAAGGAGGCCTATGATGTCGTAAAGGAACTGTTTGCGAAATACGGAAATTGTTAAGGAAATGCTGATTAAGTTATCGTTTCCTTAAATATAGAAGGTGTCTTTTCATGCCATTTGCCCCATCGGATATTCCATGCGGGCGAATGGCATTTTTGCGGAAGAAGGCATACATGGAAAGGCATGGGTGTAAGGCTGTATGTAACGAAAACATTAATTTCACATTAAGATTGTGCCGTATGTACATTGACAAATATTTACATCTGGGAGTATGATAAAAATGTCAAAGTATCATGTATCAGACGATGAGGTGAACGGTATGGATATGAAAGAAAAGGGAATGCAGAAAAAGATGATCCTTGTGGCAGCGGCAGCGGCTGTGGCTGTGGCCGTGATAGTATCGGTGCTGCTGATACTCACACTGGGGAGAAAGGAAGAGACCTATCGATCTATTAAGATCATAGAGCTGGGCGGCAGCGTCACCATCGAAAGGGAAGGCGTAGGCGTCTTGACCGCCTCCTCCAATATGAACCTGATCTCCGGGGACGCCGTGAAGACGGAGCAGGATGCCTATGCGGTGCTTCAGCTGGACTCGGATAAATTTGTAATGCTGGCTGAATCGGGCAGTATGACCGTGGTGGCGGAAGGGGATGAAACGAATAACAGGACGGCGATACAGCTGGATGCCGGAAGCGTGTTGAACGAGATCCAGAATCCGTTGTCGAGCGGTTCTTCTTATGATATTGTGACACCGAGTGCAACCATGTCTGTCCGGGGTACCGTCTTCGAGGTACGGAAGAATGAAGATGATGCCGCCGGAAATATTGAAGTGCTTGTCTATGACGGAAAAGTGGCAGTGGGCATGGATAAACAGGATCCTTTCCTCTGCGAAGCGGGAGAATATGTGCAGTTTACGGCGGAGGAAAATCCGCAGTTTATCGTTGAGAAGACAGAGATCACAGAGGAAAATTTGAATCCTCAGTTTATGGAGCGGCTGGAGCAGATCAATTCCCAGAGCAGGGAACTGGATTTAGGTCAGGCACAGCTGGCGTCCGCCCAGACCCAGGGAGAGGCACCTCAGCCCAGCCAGGCTCCGGTGGTTTCAGAACCTTCACCAACACCTTCTCAGACAACGGAACCCAAACAGACAGAGGCTCCGAAGCAGACGGAGGCTCCGAAGCCGGAAGCAACCCCGGCAGCCACACCTAAGCCTGTGAGCACACCGAAGCCTCAGGTGAACGGCGCTTCTGGTGCAGCGCCCACGGCTTCTCCCGTGGCAACTCCTTCCGTGGATGCCGGAAATCAGGACGACGGGGATGAGGAAGATGACGACCAGGACAACGGTGCGGACAATTCCGGGGATACCCAGTCACCCGGCGGAAACAATGGAAATACTGGGAATACTGGAAATGCAGGGAACAATGGAAATACCGGGAATGAAGGGAATACCGGGAATGAAGGAAACAATGGAAACGGCGGGAATAACGGAAACGAAGGAAACAATGGAAACGGCGGGAATAACGGAAACGAAGGAAACAATGGAAACGGCGGGAACACCGGGAATGAAGGAAACAATGGAAACGGCGGGAACACCGGGAATGAAGGAAACAATGGAAACGGTGGAAACACCGGGAATGAAGGAAACAATGGAAACACCGGAAACGAAGGAAACGGCGGCAATCAGGGAAATGACCAGCCGGATCATACGGAGAATGCCCAGGGTTTCTGGCAGAATTATACGTTTACCTGGTCGGATTACAAACAGGCAATATCTGATGGGGCTGCAGCCGGTACGGAATGTAAGGTATACTATTACCTGCCTTATGTGGTGACGACGGAGACAGAGGACGGAACGAGTTATTCCACATTAGTTAATACCCCGCCTGCTTGTACGGTAGCCCAGGCGACGGTAGGAAGCAAGTTGTCGGAACCTGACCGTCCCGAAGGGATGGAAGGGTCATCCCTGACCTTTGTGGACTGGTGCCTGGAGGATGGCACGATATGGTTTTTCGATGATTTTGAAGTGCAGGCTGATATGTGTCTCTACCCCTTGTGGAGAGATGAGAGCGGTAATCGGTATTTCCCGGTAATCGGCCGTTCGGGAAATCCGGGCACATGTTATTGCAATGTTGTGAAAGAGGGAACCATCCTGAGGGAGACGGCTCTCTCAGGCGGAAATGATCCCGCATTTCTGGGATGGAAGCATATCATTGACGGCAGTGAGTGGCAGATGGGAAATAGCGCCGTTTATAGTACAACATCCCTTAAAGCGGTCTGGAACAATGGAGCAGACAACTGATGAAGGCACCGGGACAATTTCAATGGAAGAAACCGCTGGCAGTCTGCATAACAGCGCTGCTGGCGGGACTTATCACTGTTCTGTCACCTTTCCTTAAGATGCAGTATTGGTTTGCGGACAGCATGTTTATCCGGAATCAGCCTGTGGACAACCGTATTAAGATCATCGGCATTGACGAAGCATCCCTGCAGGAGATGGGACCTTTCGCGGACTGGTCCCGACAGCAGGCGGCAGATTTACTACAGTTTTTTGATCCGGAGTATGCCCCTGCGGTGATTGCCTTCGATATCAACTATTTCGGTGAGCGTGAGCCGGAGGGAGACCGGGCATTGGCGGAGCAGGCAGGCCGGATGGATCGTGTGGTGATGGCCTCTTATCTGGTATATGACAAAAGGCTGGAGCAGACAGACTCGGACGGCTTACAGATGAACACCCTATATATCAGGGAGATCGAAAGACCCTTCACGGCATTACAGGAGGCCAGCAGGCAGGGATTTACCAACGTGATCCAGGATCAGGATAATTATGTCCGCAGATCCCTGCTCACGGGATCCTCCGAGGGAGAGACAGAATATAATTTTTCTTATGAGACGTATCGCTGTTATATGGAGTCACAGGGGCTGGAACCGGTGGAGCCGCAGCTGAGCAGTAATGGCAGCTACGGCTTTGATTATACTGCGGAGCCGGGAATGTATGAAGTGTATTCCTACGCTGACCTGGTGGCAGGCAGATGCGACCCGAAGGTATTCAAGGGCAGTATCGTGCTTGTGGGTGCGTATTCGGCGGCGATGATGGATCAGTATATGGTGCCGGCGGCCAGAAGCACCGTTATGAACGGGGTGGAGGTACATGCCAATCATGTGAATGCCCTTCTGGACGGACGGACTTTTACGGAACTTTCCCTGTGGGGCAGTGTGCTGATCAACGTACTGGTCACGGCCGTATGTATGACCCTTCTGATGTACGGGAAATTCAGTGTGGGTGTGACCGGCTGTGTGACGGTGCTCATTGCGGCACCCGTGGCATCCAGGCTGATGTACCAGAGGGGGATTTACTGGAGATGCTTCCTGCTGCTGGTGATCACAGTGGCTCTGCTGGCGCTGAAAATACTCACGGGTTATGCATCGGAGCGCATCAGGAAGCATCAGATCCTGAGTGTTTTCCGGACTTATATGGCGCCTCAGGTGGTGGATGAATTGAGCCGGCATAACAATTACCACATCGAGCTGGGCGGACGAAGCAGGGATATTGCGGTGCTGTTTGTGGATATCAGGGGATTTACCTCCCTTTCCGAGGGAATGACTGCGGAGGAGGTGGTGGATATCCTGAATCATTACCTGGGCAATGTGACCAATGCCATTTTCAAGAACGGCGGCACGCTGGACAAATTTATCGGCGACGCTGTCATGGCGATCTATAATGCGCCCCTAGATGTGGAGGGATACTGCGACAAAGCGGTTCAGACCGCTTTTGATATCATAGATTCCGTCAAGGCGGTAAACAGGGTACTTCGGGAAACCCATGGCAGGGAGATCGCCTGCGGGGTCGGTGTCCATTGCGGGAAAGCCGTGGTGGGCAATATCGGCTGTGAATACCGGATGGATTACACAGCCATCGGTGACACTGTCAATATTGCGGAAAGGCTGGAGAGCATTGCAAAGGGCGGTGAGATCCTGATCAGCGGGGAAGTATATGAGCAGGTCAGGGAGCATTACCAGGCGGAGCCCATCGGGGAGCAGAGCCTGAAAGGGCGGCAGGACAAAGTGACAGTTTATCGCATGAATGGTTAACGGGCAGCTATGCTGCGAGCAGCATATGTAAATAGGGCAGACGTTCTCTGATGCGGATTTATACCACTGAGATGGAAAGGGGTACACACATGGAACAGGGACAGGCAGAAAAGATACTTGAGATGGGAATCCAGCTTACGTCGGAGCGGAACTATGATGAGCTTCTGGCGAAGATCATAGATTGCGCCATGGAAACCACAAACTGTGACGGCGGCACACTTTATCTATATGAGCAGGAACAGCTGAATTTCTGTGTCATGAAGACGAAATCACTGGGGATCAACCAGACGGGACAGGAGAAAAAGACATTTCCCCCGGTGCCCATGCATGAGAAGAATGTGTGCGCTTATGCGGCGCTGCACAGGAAGCTTTTGAACATTGAGGATGTTTATGACTGCCAGGAGTTTGATTTCAGCGGTCCCAGGGAGTACGACAAGCTGAGTGGATACCGGACGCAGTCCATGATGGTGTTCCCATTGGTGAATCATGAGGATGCACTGGTGGGCGTTGTGCAGCTGCTCAATGCCATGGATGCCCAGGGACAGGTGATTCCGTTCCGGACGGAGTATGAAAAGGTGTTGCAGTCGCTGGGTTCCCAGGCGGCGGTGTCGGTGTCCAATATGCAGTTTATACAGGAGATAGAGCAGCTGATGATCTCCATCACACAGGTGTTCACGGATGCCATCGACACCCGTATCCCATATAATTTTTATCACTCCAGGAATGTTTATCTGTATGTACAGCTTCTGGTGGATTACATCAATGAGCAGCATGAAAAGGGTCTGGTAGAGAAACACTTTGAGCCTACCGCAAGGTCGGAACTGCTGATGGCGGCGCTGATGCATGACATCGGCAAGCTGGTCATCCCCAATGAGGTGATCGATAAGACCACCAGGCTGGGCAATAAGCTCCCCCTTGTATTGGAGCATTTCGACCATTTGTCTGCGCTGTACCATATCGACTACCTGGAAGGGCGTATTCCCAGGGATGAGTGGGTCGGGATCAAGAATGACCTCCTGGATGCCAGGGTCCGGGTGGAGGAGCTGAACCGCAAGTCGAAGCTGTCCCAGGAGGATATCGATTATGTGAAAGAACTGGCGCAGAGGAATTATACCAGCGCCAGCGGCACCCAGATCAGCTTTTTAAGCCTGTATGAGGCAGAATGCATGGAGGTTCCGGCCGGCAACCTGACAAGGGCGGAGAGGGATATTATCCGTTCCCATGTCAAATATACGGAAAAGTACCTGAAAAAGATGAATTTCGGGAAGAGATATCCCCATCTGATCCAGTGGGCGGGCGCACACCATGAGATGCTGGACGGCAGCGGCTACCCTAGGGGCCTGAAGGGAGACGAGATTTCCTATGAGTCGCGGATACTGACCATTGTGGATGTATTCGAAGCGCTGACCAGCGCCGACAGGCCCTACAAGAAGGCAATGGAGGAGAGCAAGGCGCTGAATATACTCGGTGATATGGCGAAGGAAGGCAAGCTGGATCCGGATATCCTGAAGCTGTTTCAGGAAGCGCTGGAGCAGAAGGAAGGTAAGCTGCAGCTTTTTCACCAGACAGACGAAAATGATAAGGAGTATGGCGATGCTTGAGATAATACCTTCCTGGAAACAGATTGACGAATATATGGCATTGGCACAGGAGCATGGACTAGCTTTTGAATACAATGATTTCTATGCGCCGAAGCTGTTGGACGACAGCGCGGGACTGAAGGAACGGATCCGGAATTATAAAAGCCTGGGGCGTCCCCAGGGGGTTGACACCTTACACGGCGCTTTCTATGATATCCTGCCTTTCAGCTGGGACAGCGGGATTCGGGAACACAGCATATACAGGATGCGCCAGTCTGTGGAGATCGCGGATGAACTGGGCTGCCGGGGAGTGGTCTTCCACACGAATTTCTCTCCTGACTTCCTGAACAATCCAAAATACAGAAATAACTGGCTGGAGTCCATGGGGGAGGTGATCTCGCAGTTGCTGGCGGAATGCAGCTGTGAGATCTGGCTGGAGAATATGTTTGACCAGTCTCCCGACGAATTGTCGGATGCCGCCGCCCTGCTGCAGGAGGAAGAAAGATTCGGCATCTGTCTGGATATTGCCCATATGATGCTGGCAACCCAGGAGCCGGAGGCGTGGCTGCGTCTGCTGGCGCCCCATATCCGGCATTTTCATATCAATGACAATCACCTGAAATATGATGAGCATCTGGCGCTGGGGCGGGGAAGCATTGACTGGAGGAAGATCGAGACACTGCTGGAGGAGTTCGGCCTGAAGGACAGGAGCAGGCTCATTGAAGTCAACGGCCTGGATAAGATAAAGGAAAGTCTCAGATACTGTAAGACAAACGGTATGGGCACACCCCGATGAAATCGGGCAGGGAGCGCTGAAAGCGCGGTTTGTGAATGAAACAGGCTGAAAATGGAGAAAGGTCAGTATGCGTGGGGTATAAGAATGGACATTCAGAGTGTATTGAAACAGGTAGACGTTCTTTTTGAGGAAAACAGAGGGGCAGAGGCTGAGAAGCTGATGCGGGAATCCGTTGTGCAGGCCATGGAGGAGCAGGACGATAACAGCCTGTTACAGCTGCTCAACGAATTGGCAGGCTATTACCGTGAGGCGGGTCAGACAGAGCATTCCTTTCAGATGGCGGAACAGGCCATTGCCCAGGCGGAGAGAATGGGGCTGGCAGGCACGGTTCCCTATGCCACCACACTGTTGAACGCGGCAAATGTCTACAGGGCGGCAGGGCGTCTGCAGGAGTCCCTGGAGACTTACCGGAGGGTTCAGGAGATCTATGACGGGCAGCTGGCGCAGGATCATATCTTTGTGGCGGGCCTGCAGAATAATATGAGCCTTCTGTATCAGGAAATGCAGCAGTATGACAAGGCAAAGGAATGCCAGCTGAAGGCATTGGACATTGTAAAGACAAAAGACGCATTTTATGAGACCGGCGTGACTTATGCAAATCTGGCATCCACCTGTGTACAGTTGGGGCAGCTGGAGGAGGCGGAGGGTTACGCTGTTTCTTCGATGGAAGCCTTTCAGAAGATCGGCGTAAAGGACAGCCATTACGGCGCGGCGCTGGCGGCGATTGGAGCCTGCCATTACGCCAGGGAGGAGTACGCGAGGGCGGGGGACTATTATCGTCAGGCCATGGAGCTGGTGGAAAAGGGCGTTGGCAGAAACGGAGCGTATTACAGATTGAAAGAGTATGTGGAAGCCTGTGATCAGGCGGCGGGTAAAGGGCTCGCCATCGCAAGGGAATATTATGAGACCTACGGAAAGCCCATGCTGCAGGAAAAGTTTCCTCAATATCTGGACAGGATAGCCGTGGGGCTGGCAGGCAGGGGGTCGGACTGTTTCGGTTATGATGACGCCGAATCCAGGGATCATGACTGGGGGCCGGATTTCTGCCTGTGGGTGACAGAGGAAACCTATGAAAAGATCGGAAAGCAGCTGGAGGAGGCTTATCACAGCCTGCCGGAGGAATTTAAGGGATGCCGGCGCGCGCCGCGGGTCAATGGAAAGAGCAGGCGGGGTGTGATTGTCATTTCAGAATTTTACAGGGAATTGACAGGGGCGAAACGCTATGAGGAGATCGACTGGGGCTCGGTCCTGGACAGTTCCCTGGCGGCTGCGGTAAACGGGGAGGTTTACTGTGACAGAGAGGGAGTCTTCACCGGTTTCCGCAGGAAGCTGTCACAGGGATACCCTGAGAGAATACGTCTCTTAAAGATTGCGGAGAATGCGGCGAAGTTTGCCCAGACAGCGCAGTATAATTATATGCGCATGAAGCGCCGGGGGGATGACCTGACGGCCCAGATGATGGTGTGGAAGGGAATCTGCTATGCCATGAGGCTGCAGCATTTTATTGAGAACCGCTATCCCCTGCATGACAAGTGGCTGCGTAAGAGTCTGGAGGAGACAGAGGCGGGAAGGGAACTCTCCCTTCTGGCACAGCAGGTGATGCGGGAGCTGGGCGGCACCCGGGACAGCGATGCCCGGGAGGCCATAGAACGGATGGGGGATTTCCTGGCCCGGGAAATGTACGGGCTGGATATCATCAGCGATATCGAACCCTATCTGGATGCCCACAGCGAGGAGCTGGTCTATAAGGCTTCCCTGGCGGTAAAAACGGATTCGGAGCTGGTGGAGGATATCGCGAAGCTGGAGTTTGAGGCCTTTGACAAGGTTCATAATGAGGGAGGCCGGGCCAGCTGCCAGAATGACTGGTTCACCTTCTCCATCATGAGGAAGAGCCAGTACCAGACCTGGGACAGGACGATGCTGATGCAGTATTTATACGATTTCCACAGGGAATATGAGCGGGGGCATAACCTCATCGAGGAAAAATACGGGCGCATGATGGAGAGCACCGCGCCGGAAAAGTATGAGGAAATCAAGGATCATTTCCCGCAGCTGACAGAGGAAAAGCAAAATATCATTCAGCAGATCTGCGGGATGCAGGTGGGATGGATGGAGGAATTTGCGGGGGAATATCCCGCTCTTGCGGATAATGCCCGCAGCATCCATACTGCCGAGGACAATCCCTTCGACACCTCCTATGAGACTTATCTGAGGGGGGAGCTGGGAACCTATTCCGACAAGATGCTGGAGCTGTATGGCAGATATATCGTAACGTATGCCAGAGGCGGGAAGAACCTGGCCCATGATATCATGCTGAACAATGTAAAAATGTATGGCTACGGCAGCCTGGAAGAGGCGGAGAAAAAGACGAAGGAGGCCTGGTGATGGGAAGCGTTGAGATTAAGGATACTTTTTATGTGGATGGAAAGCCTCTCAAAATTATTTCCGGCGCTTTCCACTATTTCCGGACGGTGCCGGAATACTGGCAGGACCGGCTGGAGAAGCTGAAAGCGATGGGCTGTAACACGGTGGAAACTTATATTCCCTGGAATCTCCATGAGCCGGAGCCGGGAACCTTCTGTTTCGAAGGTATGCTGGATGTGGAGCGGTTTATCAGGCTGGCACAGGAGCTGGGGCTGTATGTGATCATCAGACCCTCCCCCTATATCTGTGCGGAGTGGGAGTTTGGAGGCCTGCCCGCCTGGCTTCTGCGGGAGGACGGCATGAGGCTGCGGGTCAGTTATCCTCCTTTTTTGAGGCGCGTGGAAGCATACTATAAGGTTCTTATGCCCAGGATCACGCCATGGCAGTACACGGAGGGCGGGCCGGTGATTCTGATGCAGGTGGAGAATGAGTACGGCTATTACGCAAATGACAGGGCTTATCTGGAAGCAATCCGCAGGCTGATGGTGGAGAATGGGGTGACGGTGCCCCTTGTGACCTCCGACGGGCCTTATCCGGAAAGCTTTAACGGAGGGAAGCTGGAGGGCGCCCTGCCCACGGGAAACTTTGGCTCCCGGACCAAAGAGCGGTTCGCGGTGTTGGAGAAATATACGGACGGCGGTCCCCTGATGTGCACGGAATTCTGGGTGGGCTGGTTTGACCACTGGGGAAACGGCGGTCATATGCGGGGCAATCTGGAGGAAAGTGTCAAGGATCTGGATCAAATGCTGGAAATGGGTCATGTGAATATCTATATGTTCGAGGGCGGCACCAATTTCGGCTTTATGAACGGTGCAAATTACTATGACGCACTGACCCCGGATGTAACCTCCTATGATTATGACGGGGTGCTCACGGAGGACGGGCAGATCACGGAAAAGTACCGCAGATACCGGGAAGTGATCGGAAAGTACAGGGAACTGCCGGATGTGAAATTTACCACGGATATCCGCAGGCAAGCCTATGGAACGCTGAACGTCCAGGCAAGGACGGGCCTGTTTTCCAACCTGGAAAACCTGAGCAGCTGCAGGGAGAGTATTTTTCCCCAGTCCATGGAGCGCCTGGGACAGAATTACGGATATATCCTGTACCGCTCCAGCCTGGATACGGAGGAAGGCCTGCATAAGATCAGGCTGTGGGAGGCCAATGACAGGGCCAATATCTGGGTGGAGGACCGGCCGGTGCTGACCCTGTATGACAGGGAGCTTCTGGAAGAGCATGAGCCGGAATATCCCACCCGTAAGGGCGACAGGCTGGACATTCTGGTGGAGAATATGGGGCGTGTGAATTTCGGTCCCCGTATGGAGCATCAGAGAAAGGGAATCGACCAGTGTGTCCAGATCAACGGACATATGCACAATCGCTGGCAGCAGTATCCCCTGCCCCTGGATCATGTGGAACGTGTGGATTTTGAGCGCCCATACGTGGAGGGAACGCCCTCTTTCCACCGGTTTACATTTGAGGCGGAGGAGACGGCAGACACATTTCTTGATTTCGGCGGCTGGGGAAAGGGATGCGCTTTTGTGAATGGGTTCCATATTGGAAGATTCTGGGAGATCGGCCCCCAGAAGCGGCTGTATATACCGGCGCCGTTGCTGAAAAAGGGCTTGAATGAGATCATTTTGTTTGAGACCGAGGGAAAGACACAGGAGACCATATCCTTGACGGATGAGCCGGATATTGGCTGATCTTTCTGCACATACTTACTTTACAGGCCATTGTGAAAGTCCGGTTGTGAAAGGAGCGTTTCGCAATTGGCTCACGATCCTGAAAAGAAAGGAGTGTGTGCAGAATGGATATCAACAGTGCGAGCGGTATGGCGCCGGGGACGCTGGGTATGACAGACATCCCTCTTGGGTTTGGATTTGCCCTGGCGACAAACGAAGATGCAATGAAAAGTTATGCGTCCCTCTCGGAGACAGAGAGAGAGCATTTGATCATGCGCTGTAAGGATGCGAAGTCCAGGCAGGAGATGCAGAAGATCGTGGATTCGCTGGTGACGGATGCGGACGTCAGCGCAATCGCCCAGGAAGAGCGGGAGAAGCTGAGCTGATCCCCGCGGGTAAACATGGAAGCCTGATGCCAATGTGTCCATGGACACATTTTGCTTGGTAACGGTGTGTTGATTTGCTGGCTGTTCCCAGGCACTGGTGCGGTATGGTCTGACAGTGCGTGCAGAACCGTAAGGATGGCGGGTGGCTTTAATACCATCCGCCATCCATTGTTATGATCTGGCCGGTCATGTATTCCGGCGCTTCCGCGATCTGCAGGATCAGCCTTGCGGCTTCTTCCGGAGTGCCCAGGCGGTCAGCGGGAATTTCTTCTTTCAGGGCTTCCAGGTCTTCCGGAGGAAGGCAATGGTTCATGGCGGTGTCCACGACGCCGCAGGCAATGGCGTTGACCTGGATATTGCTGGGGGCAAGTTCCTTGGCAAGTGCCCTGGTAAAACTGTTGACCCCTCCTTTGGAGGCGGAGTAGGCGGTTTCCATGGAGGCGCCTACATTGCCCCACACGGAAGAGACGTTGATGATCCTGCCGCTGTGCTTTTGCAGCATGAGTGGAATGGCAAATTTACAGGTGTAAAAGCAGGAATCCAGGTTTATGGAGATCACTCTGTGCCACTCGTCCGCTGTCGTATCGGACAGCAGGCCGATATGGGCAATTCCGGCGTTGTTTACCAGCACGTCCAGGGTCTTGATATGGGAAAAAAGGGTTTTCACATCTTCGTAATTGCCCATGTCTGCGCAGACCGGGGTGCAGGAAGTGCGGTATTCCGTGCGCAGCCGGCAAGCCAGTTTTTCCAGTTCCTCCATGGAACTGTGGCAGGTCAGGAACAGGTGGTATCCTTTTTGGGCGAAGGCCTCTGCCGTGGCTTTGCCGATTCCTCTGGAGGCGCCTGTGATGAGGGCGGTTTTGGGTTCAGTGGCTGTTGGGGACATGAGGGCTCCTTTCTGTTCTTGGGGGACTATGCTGGCACTATCGGGGCTAAGTAGTTAGTTACGCAATACTCACAGCAAAGCTGTTCGTCAGCTTATGAAATTCGCCCTTGCAAGCAGGCGAACTTTTTGTAAGCTACATTGCACTCACAGCAAAGCTGTTCGTTAGCTTACGAAGTTTGCTCCTGCAAGCAGGCAAACTTCTTGTAAGCTACATCATACCATGCGCAAAGCACGCGCATGGTATGATGGCCATTCGGCCGCTGATTGTCTTGAATAAGGTCAATTATACCATCCTCTGTCTTGCTTTTCCATATTAAAACTGTTACACTTTGTCTGACTGAAAGTATAATAAGGAGAGAAAAATCATGTATGATCTGATCATTATCGGTTCCGGCCCCGCAGGGCTGTCGGCTGCGGTGTATGGCAAACGGGCCGGACTTAACCTGCTGGTGGTGGAGAAAGCGCCCATGAGCGGCGGACAGGTGCTGAATACTTATGAGGTGGATAATTATCTGGGAATGCCCGGCATGAACGGTTTTGATATGGGAATGCAGTTCCGCGCCCATGCGGACAGGCTGGGAGTGGAATTTAGGGAAGGCACGGTTACGGCCATAGAGGAAAGGGAAGGCAGAAAGCTGGTCATCATGGACGGGGAAGCGCTGGAGACGAAAACAGTAATTCTTGCCACCGGCGCGGAACATTCCCATCTGAATGTGCCCGGAGAGGAAGAACTGACAGGCATGGGAGTGTCATACTGCGCTACCTGTGACGGAGCCTTTTTCAGGGGAAGGACTGTGGCTGTGGTGGGAGGCGGCGATGTGGCTTTGGAGGACGCCATCTATCTGGCCAGAACCTGTGAGAAGGTGTACCTGATCCACAGGAGGGACGAACTGCGGGGCGCGGAAGTGCTGCAACAGGAACTGAGGACGCTGCCCAATGTGGAATTTCTTTACAGCCATGTGGTGACAGAAATCCGGGGGGAAGAAGCGGTGGAGAATCTGCGGATCCGGAACCTGAAAACGGAGGAAGAATCTGACCTGGCTGTGACAGGCGTGTTTGTGGCGGTAGGGATCCGGCCCGATACGGCACTGATCCGGAATATGGCTGAATGCGATGAGGGGGGCTATGTCCTGGCAGGGGAAGACTGCGCCACCAATGTGCCCGGTCTGTACGCGGCGGGAGATATCCGCAGGAAGCCTATCCGGCAGATTGTGACAGCGGTAGCGGACGGAGCCAATGCGGCAGTATCCGCGGGAAATTTTGTTAACAAAAAGTAAGAAATTTTAGATTTGTTTTTTAAGATTTTTTAAAGAAAAAGAGAAAAAAATTATAGGAAGGAATCCCGCTTTTTGGCGGCGATTCCTTTTTAAAATGCCGTAAACATGCGTAAAATCAACATTTTTGACAATGAATGGCAAATTCTAGTTAATGTTGACAAAGGAGGAAAATAGTGATATATTTGTTAACAGACGTAATAATTTTGTAATAACTTGTTTGAAACATTCAGATACAAAGGAGATAACAATGAATTTTAAGACTATCAAAGTGACGGCCTGCGGACTGGCAACAATTCTTGCCTTTTCGGGAATGAGTCTGACAGCGGAAGCGGCAGGCGGATCGTCTGTATTGCCCAGCGGTGGTGTGAACCTTGCGTTGAGCAGAGGCAATAGTTTGAGTAATGTCGCAACGGATACGGTGATGCCTATTGAAGCGATCCTGGAGTGGGCGACGGCGGAGGAGGCAGGTCTTGTGGTTTCGGACGCTGAACCTACGGAAGAGGATCTGTTCCGTAATCTGGTGATTGCGCAGGTAACAAATTATGTAAATGTCAGAAGCATCCCCAGTGAAGAAGGGGAGATTGTAGGAAAGCTGTACAATAATTCCGTGGGTACTTTTATCAGCGAGGAAAACGGCTGGTACCAGATCACTTCCGGTACTGTGACCGGATATGTAAAAGGTGAGTTCTGTGTGACCGGTGAGGACGCTGTGGAACTTGCCAGGAAGGTAGGCACCAGGATCGCAACCGTAAATACCACCACCCTGAAGGTTCGTACGGAACCAAGCCTGGAAGCATCGGTACTGGGGCTGGTTCCGCTGGATGATGAACTGGTGGTCCTGGAAGAGGCTGAAGGCTGGGTAAAGGTAGATGTGGAGGAAGGTATCGGATGGATATCTACCGATTATGCTACCCTTCACAGTGAGTTTGTACAGGCGGAATCCAGGGAAGAGGAAGCGGCTCGTCTCGCCAAGGAAGAGGAAGAGCGCAGGAGAGCCCGGGAAGCGGCAGCGGCCAAGGCGGCACAGAATGCTTCCGGCAGTGCACCGGCGCAGACATATGCTGTCAGCGGTGACAGTGAGATGGGATCTGCGGTTGCAGAGTATGCTTTACAGTTCGTAGGCAATCCATATGTGTATGGAGGCACCAGCCTTACCAACGGTGCAGACTGTTCCGGCTTCGTAATGAGCGTATATGCGAACTTTGGTGTCAGCCTGCCTCACTCATCCTCGGCAGACCGCAGTCAGGGTGCCGCAGTGGACGGCATCGGCAATGCGCAGCCCGGAGACATTGTATGTTACTCCGGCCATGTAGCGTTGTATATCGGCAACGGACAGATTGTCCACGCCTCTAACTCCAGAACCGGTATCATTGTATCAAATGCTGATTACAGAAAGATCCTGGCGGTCAGAAGAATTTTCTAAATAACAAGCGATATGGAGCCATGCCTTATGGGTGTGGCTCTTTTTTTGCACTTAATTGTACAACATTTCAGGATATTATTTTTATGGAAAGACACAGGCTGTTTTCCCGGGTGTACAAATTAGACAAAAAAAATATAAAGAACGGTAAAGCGAACAATCTGAAATAAAAAAGGACGAATAGTTATCCACAGGAAAAACAATGCAAAAGCTGATAGAAATGATTTATACACAGGTTTATACACATTATCCACTGATTGTTAATACGCATGTTATCTTAAAATATGATTTAAACCGAAACATACGTTTTGTGAATAATAAATAAAAAATTGAAAATTATGGGAAGTGCTGTAAGTTTTTCTTGACATGTGTAATGTCAAAAACATGTAAAAAATATGTTAAATTGTTGCATAAACCGTATTAAACATGTTATAATGCTTATACAATAAAAAACCGAAAGGGATGATTGGCATGAAATTTGTTATCGTAGGCAGGAACATTGAAGTAACACCTGGTTTGAAAAGTGCGGTAGAAGAGAAGATCGGCAAGCTGGAAAAATATTTTAACCCCGATACAGAAGTGAACGTTACCTTAAGCGTGGAGAAGGAGAGGCAGAAGATTGAAGTCACCATTCCTGTGAAGGGAAATATTATCCGCTCGGAGCAGGTCAGCAACGATATGTATGTGTCCATTGATCTGGTGGAAGAGATCATAGAGAGGCAGCTGAAGAAATATAAGAATAAGATTGTGGACAGGCAGCAGGGAAATGCTTCTTTCAGTAAAATGTATGTGGAAAACGACTACATGGACGAGGAGGAAGTAAAGATCGTCAGAACCAAGAAGTTTGATATTAAGCCCATGTATCCGGAGGACGCATGCATCCAGATGGAACTGCTGGGGCATAACTTCTTCGTATTTATCAATGCGGAGACGGATCAGGTCAATGTCGTATACAAGAGAAAGGGCGATACATACGGCCTGATCGAGCCTGAAAATTAGAGATTTCGAAAATATTGGAGAAAGGCAAAACATGGAAGTGCCGGAGGAGACTCAGGCACTTCTTTTTTTGACGCTTGTTTCATATTTTTTTAACGAATGATCCGGAGCAGTTATGGATAGACAGGAAAGGTATTTATACTACATAAAGAGGGAATATTCATGGAGTGTCTTCTGGCGGTGGTGCTGGCGACAATATTGACTGTGCGGCATAGCGCATCCCTTTTCTTTCAGGTAATAATATGCTTCAAGACCGTTCTGGCAGTATACAGGGTTTCTGAGTATATTGTGGATCTGGGAAGAGGAAAGGAAATGTCCCGTGTCGCTGCGGATGCTGTTATCGCGACAGTACCGCTTCACCTTGATTATAGTGCAGCCGTCCAGGAAGAGGCCATACAGCGTTTTGCAAGTGGCTTGATGGAGAATGTAGACGGTAGTCAAGCCCAGACAGTTGACTTCTCCGTAAAAGAAGGAGAATCCCCGAAAGTACCGCAAATACTTCCGGGGATCCAATCCTTTTGCCTAACGGCATTATAGCATATGCAGAAAACAAAAGGAATGCAATATGCCAATGGGAATATTGATACTTATGCGAAATATTACCTACCTTTACATCCTTACCTATAGCACCTGCCACAAGGTGTCTTACCCATATTGATAGCTTCTTCCAGGGTTACCTGATAGGCATTATCCATACCACACCCATTTTTCTGTGGTATCTTTTGGCAGTATCATCAACCCACACCATAGTGCTGTCTCCTGTATTTGAAGCAGAAGTGAGACTTTCCGATTGAGTGCTGTTTTGCGGAACATCCGTAGGTATAGAGGTAGGCTGTGGCGTTGGTTCCGGAGTAGGCGTGGCTGTCGGTATTGGAGTAGTAACCGGTGTTGGTTCCAGAGCAGGCGTGGCTGTTGGCATTGGAGTAGTAACCGGTGTTGGCTCTGGAGTAGGCGTGGCTGTCGGTATTGGAGTAGTGACCGGTGTTGGCTCCGGAGTAGGCGTGGCTGTTGGTATAGGAGTAGGTGCAGCCGTTGGAACTGGGGTGGGCGTAGCTGTTGGAATAGGAGTAGGAGCAGCTGTTGGGATTGGAGTGGGCGTAGCTGTTGACATCGGAAAAGGTGTTACTGTTGGGACGGACGTTGGCTCGGATGATTCTGGCGGAGTAACAATAAAAGAAGTATTATTTGTTTCAGATACTAAATGAGTATTATCAGTATTTTCTGTTTCGGCAGAAAATACAAAAATAAGAATAACACAAAAAAGTATACCAGTGGTCATTGAAACAATCAGGCTGCTGATCGCCAGTTTCTTACTATATTTCTGACTGTTCGTAAGGCATATAATGGATAGTACAAAGCCAATAAATGCAGGAATGATGCCTACAGCTACACACAACAATAATAAGCCAACAATACTAAGTATAAATGCTATTTTATCCATTTTGGTACCTTTGCTCTGATGTGTCATTTTTTCCCTCTTTTCTTCAGAATGCTTGTCAACAAGCCATGGCTTTTTAACACAGACTTAAACTAATATAGTCTGCTTGAATTACTGTATAATAGTATCACGGTTTGGCGAAAAAATCTACAAGAAGGCATAAAATGATGAAAATATTAAATCCCTGTATGGTGACTGGAAACGCATGATATGTACATCTTAGAATATCGGGGCACTTCTTTTTTTGGCGCTTGTTTCATATATTTTTTTAACGAATGATCCGGAGCAGTTATGGATAGACAGGAAAGGTATTTATACTACATAAAGAGGGAATATTCATGGAGTGTCTTCTGGCGGTGGTGCTGGCGACAATATTGACTGTGCGGCATAGCGCATGGGACAGGGAGAGCGCCAGCAATGCTGTACTGACCATAGAGGATGACTATATCAAGTGGGTGGACTTCACTGTATCCTATGAAGCGTTGTGCCAGGCATATCAGTGGGATGTGGATACCCATGGGACAGAGCATGAAATCTGCTGGGTGGAGCTGCTTGCCTATACGGCGTCGAGGACAGGCGGAAGCTTTGGCAAGGATGCCTTAAAGGTCATGGACAAAGCTGCAAAGGCGCTTTCTGAGGGGGAGGAAACCATAGAAAGCCTGACAGAAGACCTGAAATATTACGCTTATTATAAAGAGGCCTATGATGCGGTGCTGGGAGGACTTGTGGGGGAATACCGGGAGGAAAAAGTGGATGAGGCCGGAAATGTAGGCTATGAGGACAGATATGGGCTGAAAGGTTACTTTCCCTTGGCCAGGGGATTTGACTACACCCACTATGACGATTTTGGCGCCGGGAGGAGTTATGGCTATAAGAGGAAGCACCTGGGACATGACATGATGGGCTTGGTGGGCACACCCATCATGGCTGTGGAGTCCGGGGTGGTGACTGCCCTGGGCTGGAATCAGTACGGCGGCTGGCGCATCGGCATCAGCAGCTTTGACGGGAAGCGGTATTATTACTATGCCCATCTGCGCCAGAATTATCCTTATGCGGAAGGGCTGGAGGAGGGCAGCGTGGTGACCGCCGGGGATGTGATCGGGTATATGGGGCATACTGGCTATAGCACCAAGGAAAATGTAAACAATATTGAAATCACGCATCTGCACTGGGGATTACAGTTGATTTTTGATGAGTCACAGCGGGAGGGAAACAATGAGATCTGGGTGGATGTGTACGCCCTGACCAGGTTCCTGGCGAAGCATACCCAGCCCGCGGTGAAGGTGGAGGGGACGAAGGAGTGGGTACGGACGGGGGATATTGTGGATCCGGCGGTGGAGGAGTATGAGGCGCAGCATTCGGGGGAGGTTAGAACACCAGTGAGGGAAGATTCTCTGAAAGGGGATGAAGTAGTGGAAGAACAGCAAGTAACTTCAGAGAGTTCGGAATCATAAATATCGTTTCTGCATATTAATCTCATTTACATCTTGTTAACTGACGCAAAATATCGTACTATTAAATTACAGTCAAAAAGTTGTATGTTATCGGCAGGCTTTACGAAATATAATTACCAAGGAAAGTACATTTAAGCAAAGGTGGGAAATACATGGAAATTAAAGAGATTAACAAATTGGTTCGACGGATAAGGGAAGAACCTTCTGTTCTGTTTCTGGGGCAGGATTATCTGAAGTCTTATGATGGCTGTGACGTATTTATGGAAGCGGTCAGAAGTAGCGGGAACAGTTGGCAGTCAGACAGCGGCTACAGTGAAATTGATAAAATGCTACGGAATGCAGGGCAATTCTGTTTCCTAAAAACAAACCAGACTATGCTGACTGATAAAGTTCCAAGCTCCTATATAGAAGCATTTCAGGCATATGTAACCGGTCTGTATTCTCTATACCATGATTATGGACGAAAATTTCTGTTCTATTCGCTGAATCAAGGTGGCAGTCTGCCTGTTGGCAATGAGGGAAAAAGCGGGCAGGATGCGGGAAAAAGGGTCACGGAGTGTAGGAGACATCTGAAAGTGGTGAATGAAGTTTTCAGGCCGAATCTTGTGCATGGGATTTTCGAGGGTGCTCAGAAAAATGAGTTTATGGAACAGTTGAATTTGTACCGGGCGAATACAGAATCGGTGTCTATGATTTGGCCACAGTATGTGAATCAGCTCAGAAATCAGGATTGGGAGAAAATTGTTAAGCGGCTTGTATCGGAAGCGGATAAGTTCTACGAATTACTGGAACAGGTGGCTGATATGTGGAAAGATGCTACAGACGAGGAGCGGAAGAAAAACAGGAAACAGTTTGCAGAATCTAATGAATTCACAAAATCTATTGACATTCCGTTATGCGAAAGTATCTATCGGGCTGAAGAGTTAGAAGATAAAGAGGAAATAGGAGATTACATAGAGGAATGGCGGAAAATGCTGAGTTCTGAATTTATTTCTCAAAAGGCCGATACGCCAGAAAAGGTTTACGGCTGTTTAAAGAGGAGTATTAAGGGCAATGCAGGAATGAAATCTTCTGCAGAAATCGGTGCAAGATATAGGTTTCTTGCCTGAGTATTCTTGATTGCATTTTGAATATGATATCCTATATTCCTGTTTTTTAACAGTTGAGTAGACAATAAACGAGGCATTACTTTTCATGTATAGGGTCTTCCGGGGGAAGGAAGTGCTGATAGGGGTCTGAGGAAAGCAGTTTCTGGACGGACTGATAGAGCGGGTGGAGGTTTATGCAGAGGACAGAGTTGAAATAAGGTGGAAAATA
>CAOKWI010000060.1 GCA_948473115.1 uncultured Lachnospiraceae bacterium
TTCTATTGTAGGCAGTTAGTTCAGATCCGCGTTGCCCCGTCCGCATAGGACAGGACAGCATGGCGCCGCCGTCCCCTTAGCAAAAAGGCAAGCCGCCTGGCACGATCGGGGCTGAACTGTTACAAATGGGGAAACTCAAAAAAACTCTTCATTGACAGAAATTATTTTCCTGTGTTAGACTGTACCTTAATGAACAGGAAAGAAAACGCAGTGACGAAGAGAGTACGCGTGATCAATGCTTTACAGAGAGCATTCCGGTCGTCCGGCTGTCCTGATGGGGCAGCAGGCTGACCGCTGAGAGGAATGGAGCGGAGAAACGGGGAAGATGGCTTCCGAGCAGCGCACCGAGCCCGGTGACAGTATGGCACGGCAGTGAGTCTGAGGAGACTGTATCGTGGAAAGCCGTCGGGGTAAGGCTGCGACAGGTTCCGCCTGTTATAGCGGAAAGGGTTCATGGCAGGGAACTGCGGACTCTATGAGGTCTGTTTCGCGAGGGACAGATAAAAAGAAGTGGTACCACGGGTATAGGCTCGTCTTCTATGTACAAAAATACAGGAAGATGGGCTTTTTTCGAACCTGCTCAAAGAAAGAAGAGCCAGAAGGAGGAAAAAAATGCAGAACAGAGGACCTTATTATCTGACAACGGCCATTGCCTACACGTCGGGAAAGCCGCACATCGGAAATAACTATGAGATCGTGCTGGCGGACAGCATAGCGCGCTTTAAGAGAAAGGAGGGCTATGAGGTCTACTTCCAGACCGGCACGGATGAGCATGGGCAGAAGATTGAGTTGAAAGCCCAGGATGCGGGAGTCACCCCCAGGGAATTTGTGGACAGGGTGGCGGGGATCATCCGGGGTATGTGCGATATGCTGAATATTTCTTATGACAAGTTTATCCGCACTACCGACGAGTACCACGAGAAGCAGGTGCAGAAGATCTTCCGGCGTCTGTACGACCAGGGAGATATTTACAAGGGCGCATATGAAGGGCTGTACTGCACGCCCTGCGAGTCTTTCTGGACGGAATCCCAGCTGGTGGACGGCAAGTGTCCGGACTGCGGCGGTGAGGTGAAACCGGCAAAGGAGGAGGCGTACTTCTTCCGTATGAGCAAATATGCGGACAGACTGATCAGACACATTAACGAGCATCCGGAATTTATCCAGCCCGTGTCCCGCAAGAATGAGATGATGAATAATTTTCTTCTGCCCGGGCTCCAGGATCTCTGTGTTTCCAGGACTTCCTTTAAATGGGGCATCCCGGTGGATTTTGACGACAGGCATGTGGTTTATGTGTGGCTGGACGCGCTGTCAAACTATATTACCGGCATCGGCTATGACGCGGAGGGCAACAGCACGGAACAATATAAAAAGTTCTGGCCTGCGGACCTGCATCTGATCGGCAAGGATATCATCCGCTTCCACACCATCTACTGGCCCATTTTCCTGATGGCGCTGGGGGAACCTCTGCCGAAGCAGATTTTCGGCCATCCATGGCTCCTGATGAGCGGCGGTAAAATGAGCAAGTCCAAGGGTAATGTGATCTATGTGGACGACCTGATCAGCTTTTTTGGCGTGGACGCGGTGCGTTATTATATGCTCCATGAGATGCCTTTTGAAAATGACGGCAGCGCCACCTGGGAGCTGATCGCCGAGAGGACCAACTCCGACCTGGCGAATACCCTGGGCAATCTGGTGAACCGTACCATCTCCATGAGCAACAAGTATTTTGGCGGTGTGGTGGCAGACAAGGGCGTTTCCGAGGCGGTGGATGAGGACCTGAAAGCGGTTGTCACGGGGGCTTATGCCAGGGTGGCAGAGAAAATGGCGGGTCTGCGGGTAGCGGATGCGCTGACTGAGATTTTCGATATTTTCAGACGCTGCAACAAATATATTGACGAAACGGAGCCCTGGGTGCTGGCAAAGCAGGAGGCCGGGGCGGATCGCCTTTCCACCGTCCTGTACAATCTGGTGGAAAGCATTGTCATTGGCGCTTCCCTTCTGGAGCCGTATATGCCTGAAACGGCGGGCAGGATCGCCGCGCAGCTGAGTACTTCCCTGAGGGAATTTGACCGGCTGGAAGAGTTCGGCCTGTATGAAAGCGGAAATAGAGTGACAGACCAGCCGGAGATCCTCTTTGCACGCCTGGATATGAAGGAAGTGGCAAAGAAGGAGGAAGAACTGGCGGCGTCCATGGCAGCGGCGGAAAAGGCGGCACAGGGCAAGGAGGCCGATGCCGGTGAAGCTGTTGACACGGAAGTCATTGATGTGGAAGCAAAGCCTGAAATTACCTATGATGACTTCGCGAAGCTCCAGTTCCAGGTGGGGGAAATCATTGCCTGCGAGGCTGTGCCGAAGTCCAAAAAGCTTCTCTGCAGCCAGGTAAAGATCGGCAGTCAGGTCAAGCAGATCGTTTCCGGGATCAAGGCTTATTATAGTCCCGGGGAAATGGTGGGGAAAAAGGTTATGGTGCTGGTGAACTTAAAGCCTGCGACGCTGGCCGGGGTGGTTTCCGAGGGGATGCTGCTCTGCGCGGAGGACGCCGACGGGAACCTGGCGCTGATGAAACCGGAAAAGGAAATGCCCGCGGGAGCGGAAATCTGCTGAGGGGGCACGGTTATGGTGTTTCCTAAAATTTATATAAAGTACTTAATTTTTAGGGTGAAATACGGTATAATACACTCAGGAATCCAGCCGCAGTGTGCCTGTCGCACTTTGCCCATTTGAGGGTGGATTGCAATCGTACAGGTGAAAACTTTCGGGTTTTTGCCTGTGATTTGCGGCAGTCATGGCACAAGGATACTGCTGGCGTATGTGATTGTGAGGTAAAATATGGTTAAAGAAGAATTTTATTACCATTCACGGGATGGGAGGAGCAGGCTGCACGCAGTCCGGTATACGCCGGACGATGCCGGCAGTATCCGCTGCATTATACAGATCGTGCATGGTATGGCGGAGTATGTCGAGAGATATGAAGAGTTTGCCCGGTATATGACGGACCGCGGGTTTGTGGTGGTCGGGGACGATCATCTCGGACATGGGAAATCAGTGGGGAAAGACGGAAAATACGGCTATTTCTGTGAGCAGGATCCGGCAACGGTGGTGGTGCGTGACGTGCACCGGCTGAAAAAGGCCACTGCCGCCCGTTATCCCGGAGTCCCCTATGTGATCATGGGGCATAGCATGGGTTCCTTTATTACCAGAAATTATCTTTGTCATTATGGCACCGGAATCGACGGTGCCGTGATTATGGGCACCGGAATGCAGCCGCAGGCGGTTCTGGCATTATCCAAAATGCTGGCGGCCCTGGCGGAAAAGCTCCATGGCTCCAGGAAAGAGGGCAAGCTGCTGGACAAACTGGCATTCGGTCTCTACAACCGGCGCATTGCAGATCCCGTGACACCGTTTGACTGGCTCAGCAGGGACGGGGAGCGGGTGAAACAATACCTGAACGATCCCCTGTGCGGATTTGTATTCACGGTCAACGGCTTTCAGACCCTGTTTGAATTGATCAGCCGGCTTTACCGGCCGGAAAATCTGGAGCGCATTCCCAAAGAACTACCGGTATTCTTTGTGTCGGGGGATGCCGACCCGGTAGGAGACTATGGCAAGGGTGTGAAAAAGGCATATAAGTCCCTGCGTGCAGCGGGGCTTGAGGACGTCAGGATCAGGTTATACGAGGGCGCAAGACATGAACTGCTGAACGAGACGAACCGGCAGGAGGTCACGCAGGATATTTATCACTGGATCGCAAAAAAGATATTACATGACAAGGACGGGAAACAGTAACGGGGAACAGGTATGGATACAGGGGCGGTAAGAACTTACCAGGTCAGGTGGGCGCATGATTCGGAATGGGCGCCTGCCATGAAAATGATCTGGCGTACCTTTTTGAAATATGAGGGAAAGGATTATACCAGAGAGGGAATCCAGAATTTTTTTGATTTTATTACGGATGACGAACTGTACACGGCCTTTCTGCGCGGCAGCTATCAGATGATGGTGGCGGTGGAGGGAGGCAGAATCATAGGAGCAGGAACCATACGCGGCAGGAACCATCTCTCTCTGCTGTTTGTGGATGAGGATTACCACCGCATGGGAGTGGGAAGGGCGATCATGAACGGTCTGTGCCGTTATCTGAAGGAGGAGGCCGGGGAACGCTTCATGTCCCTGAAGGCGGCTCCCTATGCGGTTGATTTTTACCGCCGGCTGGGCTTCCGGGCGGTGAAGCCGGAAGAAGAGTATTCCGGCATTCGTGTCACGGAAATGGAAAAAGTATTTTAAAAGTAATAGGAGGATGAGAATGGGTAGCTTATTTAATTTGGACAGCCCTGTTATGCAGGCATTGGGCAAGGTGGCGGATCTGATGTGGCTGAATGTTCTGACCATGATCTGCTGTATCCCCGTCATCACCATAGGACCTTCCCTGACGGCGATGCATTATATGGCGCTGAAGATCGTGAGGAATGAGGAGTGTTATATCACAAGAGGTTTTTTCAAATCGTTTAAGGAGAATTTCCGGCAGGGTGTTGTAATCGGTATTATCACGTTGTTTATCACGTTTATCCTGGTCGGTGATTTCCTGCTCTTGAGGAATCCTGACCTGGGGTTCAGCAAATTCCTTCAGATCCTGATCACCATTATCGCGGTATTGTTTCTGTTTACCCTGATGTATGTGTATCCGGTCCTGGCGAAATTTGCCAACACCATATGGCGGACCATTAAGAATGCATTCCTGATGAGCATCATGCAGTTTCCCAAGACCCTGCTGATGATCGTGATCTGGGCATTGCCCCTGATCCTGCTGTACGTTTCGGGAAGGACAGTGCCCATCGTGTTCCTGTTCGGTCTTTCCGGTCCGGCATGGCTTTGCGCCCATCTATATAACAAGTTTTTTAAAAAGCTGGAGGATCAGGTTCTGGCAGAAAATCCGCCCGAGCAGGCGCCGGATGAGGATGAACATATTTTCAGCGATGTGGTAGAGGAAAGCGTTCTTGAAGGAGATAAGGAACAGAAATAACAGAAGTTTCAAAAGCAGCTTGTTTGTGGATATTGACTAAGAAAACATGAAAAAATTGTTCAATATGACAAGCGTTAAACAAAAATCTTATGTTTATAAGCAATTCTCACAATCAGATTAAAAATCTTTGTGAAATAGTGGTATGGTGCAAAAACAAAAACTTTTGTATACTGAGTAACAGGTGGAGCGGCCTAATCCGCCGTTCAACGATTAAACAGATAAAATGAATCATGTGAACATGAAAGGAGTTTACAACTATGGCAAGTTTATCTTTAACAAATGTCTGCAAGGTATATCCTAATGGTTTTGAGGCTGTTAAGGATTTCAACCTTGAGATCGCGGATCAGGAGTTCATCATCTTCGTAGGTCCCTCCGGTTGTGGTAAGTCCACTACCCTTCGTATGATCGCAGGTCTGGAGGATATTTCTTCCGGTGAACTGAAAATCGGCGACAGAGTGGTTAATGATGTAGAGCCTAAGGATCGTGATATCGCGATGGTATTCCAGAACTACGCTCTGTATCCTCATATGTCCGTGTATGACAATATGGCATTTGGTCTGAAACTGAGAAAAGTTCCCAAGGACCAGATTGACAAGATGGTTAAGGAAGCAGCCAAGATCCTGGATCTGACTCCTCTTCTTGATCGTAAGCCCAAGGCTCTGTCCGGTGGTCAGAGACAGCGTGTTGCCATGGGTCGTGCAATCGTCCGCAGCCCTAAGGTATTCCTGATGGATGAGCCTCTTTCCAATCTGGACGCTAAGCTGCGTGTACAGATGCGTGTTGAGATTTCCAAACTGCATCAGAGACTGGGCACCACCATTATCTACGTTACACATGACCAGGTAGAGGCTATGACGCTTGGTACCAGGATCGTAGTTATGAAGGACGGCGTTATCCAGCAGGTAGATACACCCCAGAATCTGTATGAGAAGCCTCAGAACCTGTTTGTTGCAGGATTCATGGGATCTCCTCAGATGAACTTCCTTGACGCAAAGGTTAAGGTTACCGGTGATACCGCTAATCTGGAGATCGCAGGCTACAGCATTCCTCTTCCCGCTGCAAAGTCCAAGGCACTCATTTCCGGCGGCTATGACGGCAAGGTTGTTACCTTTGGTATCCGTCCCGAGGATGTATATGATTCCGGTAAGCATCTTGAGGGTGCTCCTTCAAGTGTATTCGAGTCTACCGTTAAGGTATACGAGCTGCTTGGTGCAGAGGTTAACCTGTACTTTGATCTGGATGAGTTCCCGATCACTGCAAGAGTTGATCCTCGCACAACTGCTAGACCTGGTGATTCCATCAAGTTTGCATTTGATATCGACAAGATTCATGTATTTGATAAGGAAACCGAGCAGACTATCACAAACTAGAACATAGTAAGCAGGGGGTGCTGGTGACAGCACCCCCTTTTTACCTTATAGGAAATTCCGTCACAGTGAGGGAAGGACGCTTTTTTCAGGAGGAAGTATGATTTCAAGTCAGACGATTCAGACCAGTATTGAGGAATTGAAGGCCATTACCAAGGTGGATCTGTGTGTATATGATCTGTCCGGCGCAGTGGTTGCTTCTACGGCGGAGAAGATGGACATCACGGCTGAGCTGATCAGTGGATTTGCAGATTCGCCGGCAGACAGCCAGGTGATTGGATTGCACCATCTTTTGAAGATATGGGATGAGGGAGAACTTTTATATGTCCTGGTGTCAAAAGGGCTTGATGAAGACGCATACATGATAGGCAAGATCGCTGCCTGTCAGATTCAGAATCTGGCAGTTGCCTATAAGGAGAGATTTGACAGGAACAATTTTTTTCAGAATCTGATATTGGACAATCTCCTGCTGGTAGATATCTATAACAGGGCGAAGAAGCTGCACATTGAGGCCAGGACGCCCAGGGTAGTGTTCCTCGTGGAAGCCACGAGGATGGAGAAGGACGGTATGGTCACGGAATTGCTGAAGGGGATGTTTTCCAGCCAGTCGGGTGACTATATCACAGCGGTGGATGAAAGCAGCGTAATACTGATCAAATCGCTGGCTTCTGACAGTACCCATGAGTCAATGATGGCTGTGGCGGATACCATTGTAGCTATGATGAACACGGAAGCCATGTTAAATGTAAGGGTGGCCTTTGGAAATGTGGTACAGGAATTGAAGGATGTATCAAAGTCATATAAGGAAGCCAAGATGGCGCTGGATGTAGGAAAGATATTCTATGCCGAGAGGAATGTGGTGGCGTACAGCATCTTGGGGATTGGCCGCCTGATCTATCAGCTGCCTGTCAATCTGTGCAAGCTTTTTGTGGAGGAGATCTTCGGGGAGAATGTTCCCAGTCAGCTGGATGACGAGACGCTGACCACCATTAATAAGTTTTTCGAGAATAATCTGAATGTATCGGAGACCTCCAGGCAGTTGTTTGTGCACAGAAATACACTGGTTTACCGTATTGAGAAGATCCAGAAGAGCACCGGGCTGGATCTGAGAAACTTTGATGATGCCCTCACTTTCAAGATCGCTTTGATGGTGGTAAATTATATGAAGTATCTGGAAAGTATTTAAAAAGTTTCCCATCTGTTCAGAAGGATTGTAACTGTTCAGAAGGATTGCAGCTGTTCAGAAGAATTGCAGTTGTTCAGAAGAATTGCAGCTGTTCAGAAGGATTGCAGCTGTTCAGAAGAATTGCATCTGTTCAGAAGGATTGTAACTGTTCAGAAGAGTTGTAATCGTTTAGAAGGATTTATAACCGTTCCCTGGCATCAGGGGACAACCCCCTGAATATACTTATGATAGGCAATGAGCCTGTCAAAGCATATCTGGGGGTATTTTTATGGTTGAAAACAGTTATTATGAGCGGAAGATAAAGTATCTGGATCTGATGGAAAGCGGGGAACGCACAGGCAGCGCCGGGTTTGTTAAGATAGAAGTGAAGGGAATGGGTATAAGTCTTTTAGTCAATGTGAAAGGGCTGCATCCCACGGATACCTATGAGAGAGAGGTGACACTGCAGACAGGGGAAGGCGAGGTTTCCGTGGGGCGAATCACTTTGAAGGAGGGGCAGGGACAATTTCAATATCAGATGGAAATGGATCATACTCAGCTGCGGGGAATCAGGATTGTACTGGGGGGCACTAGGGAGATCTGCTGCAAATGGCAGGAAATAAAGCGAACTATGACAGTTGAGAAAAAAGTGGTGCGGGAAGAGACCGTACAGGCAACCTGGCGGAAGGATCCAGGGAAGGAAGGTTTTGGGTCGGAAGCGACCAGATCTGGAGATAAAGCGTCCGGTTATGGATTTGAAGCGCCCCGTCCCGGATTGGAAGCGTCCGGTTCCGGGGATGAAGCAATCAGTCTTGGACTGGAAGTGCCCGGCTCGGGACTGGAAGCGTCCAGTTCCGGAACTGAAGCGTCCAGCCCGGGATTGGAAGCGTCCGGTTCCGGGGATGAAGCAATCAGTCTTGGACTGGAAGTGCCCGGCCAGGGACTGGAAGCGTCCAGCCCGGGACTGGGAATGTCCAGATCCGGATCTGATCCGGCGGGAGGGGAGATGCAGAGTAGTTCTCAAAGACCCAGGGAAATCCAGGTCATTCCCTGGGATGAGGTGAAAGCCGTGGAGGAATCCCTGGCGAGAGTGGAAAAGATTCTGCCTAAGCCGGAGGAGGAAGGCACATGGAGAGCAACAGAGAAGACAGCAAGGGAGTCAAAGAAGATAACACGAGCGGCAGAGATGGCGGCAAGGGAGGCAGAAAAGACAACAAGAGGGACGGGGAAGGCAACACAGGCGGCAGGGATGGCGGCAAGGGAGGCGGAAAAGACAACAAGAGGGACAGGGAAGACAATGTGGGAGGCGGAGAAGGCAGCGAGAAGGGCAGAGAATGTAACAAAAGAGGCACAGAGGATAACGAGAGCCCCAGAGAGGACAACAGAGAAAACCACCAGAACGGTCAAACGTCCGGCATCCGGCAGCACTTTGGGAAGTGCAAAGAGACCGGTCAGGCTGATGGAGGACAAATGGCAGCAGATATGGGCGATTTATCCCCATATTCATCCCTTTCAGGATGAGAGGGAGTATTTATCCATCAGTCCCGCGGATTTCGTGCTGCTGCCGGACGAAGCGTATCGTGCCGCGAACAACAGCTTTCTGCTGCACGGATATTACAACTATGATCATCTGATCCTGACCAAAATAGAGAGAAGAGGAGAAGTATCTTATTATATAGGTGTTCCCGGAAATTATTATGAGCGGGAAAAACAGGTTGCCATCATGTTTGGCTTTGAGAGCTTTGAATGTGGGACAGAGCCTGCCCAGGCGGGAGATTTCGGATATTACATGATGCGGACGCAGCTGTAACGATCTGCGCCGCCTCACAGATAAAAACGATGTAAGGGTATCCGCATTACAGACCTTCCCCGTCGAAAGCGGGAATAAAGCTTTCGACGGCAGTTTCACCCTCCTGGTAAAAGCCCTGTTCGATACCGAGACGTTCCGCGAAAACAAGTACGCGCCCGTATTCCTCTTCCGTCACTTTTCGGTTCAGGGCTGGGTTTTGTGCTACCTGTTCCAGTGGAGTATACTGGTTCATAATGCTGACATATATGTCATTTCCATAAGTCTCATGCAGATACCGGAGAACTTTCTTGGAATCTTTTGTTTCTCCGGGGAGCAGCAGATGACGTACTATGACGCCCCGACGCATCAGCCCGGTATCCGGATCCAGGACGGGAACGCCCGTCTGGCGAAACATTTCCGCAATGGCGGCGGAGGCTTTCGCAAAGTAATCAGCAGCATGGGAGCAGTCTGCGGAAAGTTCGGAAGAAAAATATTTCAGATCCGGCAGGTAGATATCTACCAGTCCCTCCAGCAGACGCAGGGAGACAGGTTCCTCATAAGCGGAGGTGTTATATACTACAGGAATGGAAAGCCCATATGACTTTGCGGTGGAAAGGGCGAGGGCGATCTGCGGGATAAAGTGGGTGCCGGTGACAAGGTTGATGTTGGCGGCGCCTTTGTCCTGCAATTCCAACATAATTTCCGTCAATCGTCCGGATGAAATGATCTTACCGCTTTTTCCTATGGCAATGTCGTGGTTCTGGCAGAAGACACATTGCAGGTTACAGCCGGAAAAGAAAATTGCGCCGGAACCTGTGATGCCGGAAATACAGGGTTCCTCCCAATAGTGCAGGGCGGCCCTGGCAGCAGTCAGCTCCGCCGTCTGACCGCAGAAGCCCACCTGGCCTGCCAGGCGGTTCACATGGCATTTGCGGGGGCATATGGCGCAGTCGGACATAAAATTGTTGACGGTATCCTGGGTTACAGACATAGGGGATTCCTTTTCCTGAAATGATTGTTCATATTTTTTCCAAAACTGCCCATATTTCTTTCAAAAGTACACTGGCGGAGTATTCTGACAATGACTTCTCCTGCCGATGGCAGCATGGTGACTGTATGGGATGGAAAGCGGCGTACCTGTTACCATGGCCACAAAAACCGCGCACCCGGCGTGTGCGACTCCACCCGGTGACCTCACGGCACATGGGAGGTTCTGCTTAGTGCTGCTTTGTTCCCAACCTGACACGGTTCGCAGATTCCCATTGCGTGAGACCGAATTTCATTATCGCACAACGCCGAAATGCACGGCTATTTTAGTGTAGCGGTTTTGAGGTGGTTTGTCAAGTATTTCGCGACAGTTCCCAATTATTCCGTAACAGTTCAGCCCTCTCATTCCCAGCGAGGTGGGCAAGCCCCCTCCTTAGCGTCTGCTTCGCATCCGATGCCGTTGCGCGGCGCATCTTTCATTTCATGTGAGGGTGTTCCGCTCATGCAGCAATTTGCATATCGAGCTTTGTGTGCAGACACCCACGTGCAATTTGCAAATTGTTGCATGGCTGAACGATTACATTATTCCTAATTATTGTCTGAAATGCTGTCTAATAATGTTTGGCACTCTTTGGCAATATCATCTATAAAGAATCCTAAATGTTCTGAATCAAGGGTTTGACGTATTTTTAACACTTCCTGACATAGGGCTTTTGTATCTGCTGTGCGATTCTTATCCGCAGATAATAATTTAGCCAGACTGGCGGAGGTCCATGCGATATTACCGGTATACATACCAGGATTTTCATACTCAAGCTGATATCTGATTTCAAGTGCCTCGCGGTAAAACTGTTCTGCTTCCACTTTGCGGCCATCGTCCGCCGCCAATAAATCTCCGAGATTATGACAAGTCCATGCTACTTCTGTCAAATGTCGTTTCGGATTTTTATCTGCAAGTCTTCGACGTATTTCCAAAGCCTCTCGTAAAAATTTCTCGGATTTTTGGCTACAGTTGTTATCAACAGATAAAAGACGGCCTAGATTATCGCATGTTGTTGCCATAGCTGCTTCGTAAAGGGAAGGATTATCGATTGCGAGTCTTCGGCGAATGTCTAATGCCTCTTGTAGTAATTTTTCTGCTTCTTCACGGCTGCTTTCAAAATCGGATAATACATAGCCTAAATGATCACATACTTTGGCCACTTTCGCAATGTACTTTCCTGGATTTTTTTCTTCCTGCATCCGGCGTATTTTCAGGGCTTCTTGCAATAGGATGACGGATTTGGCACGGTAGCCCTCGGTGGCTGATTCTATATACCCCAGTTGATAACTTACCTCTGCTATATCTTCTGTGTACTTTTCCGGCATAACAGACTCTAATCGCTGGTAGATCTGCAGTGCTTTTTCAAAATATGTAATTGCAGTTATACGTTTCCGGACTCTTGAAAAGAAACAATATCCTACATTGAAGTAAATTTTCGCAGAGATCCAATCTTCTTGTATAGGAACATATTTTATAATGTTTTCAGCAATGTCAAGTTTGCGGATGGTCGTTGTATAGGCCTCCCTGCTGGAAATGAAATGGTTGCAGTGATTATGATATAAGTATTGTGTCAATTTTGACGCGGTTCCTAGTGGTGCTTTCCCTTCTTCCAAATGCAATAGAATGACTTCTTTAATCAAAGGATGCATAAAAAATTCTTTTTGAAACGATAACCAGCTTTCTGCTATGAGCGGATCCAGATCATTTGGTGTATAGCCTAACCAGTCCATTACTTCTTCTGCTGTAAGGCTTATATTAGGAAGAATGGCAAAATCCCACAAGATACATTTTTCCTGATTGGTGCGTGTTTTCATATCAAACAACTTACGCAGCTGTTCCGCAGCATTTGTATAAGTATCTTTGTGGTTTGTGTGGATATTTAGTGAAGGAAATTTGAATCCTGAATGAATGATTGCGTTTAAAAAGAGTTCTAACGAGGACTCATATTTTGCACTCTTCGCGAGTAACTCAATGGCATAGGTATGATAGCTGGCACGTTCTATCAAGGCATACACGGAGCTGGTTTGACAACGGTTTTGAGGGGGCTTGTTATATTCTTCCTTATCATAATAAAAGTAGAAAAGATCAGCGCACCATGCTTTACGGAACACGTCGTCTCCAAGGTATCCAACTTTACAGGTGTGATATCCTTGGATTTCATTAAGTCTTGATGTGAGAACTGCTGTTATGTTGGGCCACCCGGAAAGAGCCTGTAATGTTTCGTCCTTCATAGGATCCTGATCCTGTATGGCATCCCTGTCAACATTGTCGATAAAAAGGAGCTTTTGTGACAAGTCATTTTTCAGGCATTTTGAAAGGAGTTCCCATCTTTTTTCTTGATCCTTGACATCTTCATATAACTCCATTGAGGCAAGGAGACTCGTTTTCAGGTTACCACGATATTCAATCCATCCTATACTGTCATAATGATTTGATAATCTGGAATACATTACACGGGCTAGGGACGTTTTCCCCATTCCCCCAAATCCACTTAAGAGAAGATTTTTTCTTCCCCCAGTTAAGAATTGCTCAATTTTGTTCAATTCTGCTTCACGGTGTATGATGCTTTGTTCATCTCCGTATATTACTCCTGATTTTGTAAGGACATGGGGGAGAACTTCGCGGTACTCCGGTTCTGGTATCCATGGGCTTTCTGTTTCATTGGTGACTTCGACATAATCAGGAAAAGATTCGATAATTGATCGGGATGGGATTGCATGCGCAATATTACGCATCCGGGAATTGTTATCTGTCGGAATCCAGGCAACCATACCCACCACATTCCCTGTTTCTGTTACAAGTGGAGCCCCGCTATATCCATGTGTGACTGTGTTGGCTTCTTCAAGCTGTATGTATTTTCCATGATTAATATAATCCTGCAAGACTGGTCTGGTAGGAATGCCTATTGTGCTTCCGTTGGGAAAACCTAGCGTAGTCAGACGCTCACCGCTTTTTCCCTGCTTTTGAAATGTATAATAGAGATCAGGGGTTATGTCTGCATGCAGCAGTGCAATATCGTTATTATTATCAACAAAACTTACCAAGGCAAAATGAATTGTTTCCGAAGCAATAAACCTGAAAGCCACCTGGGTGTTGGTGGTTGTGCTGCGTATTGCTTCTAACACATGAAAGCAAGTTAATATGTAACCGTTATGGGAAACAAAAAAACCGGTCCCTATACTGGCGTTGTTGTTATTTAGAATATTAACAATTCCCCTGTCATCCATCCCTATATATACCTTAAGATTTTACCCATTTTAATTTTACTGTAACGCTGGCTTCCGAACTGATGGAAGATATAATGATTCCTGCATCAGCAGCAAACTTAACGCCAAACTCCACTTCAAATTCATCAGGTGCTATATCTATATTATTAATTGCGTTTGTAATCTCATTTGAGAATGCTTCTATCTGATTGACGGCGGAAGCTAAGAAGTCCTTTGTCTTTTCGATGACACGTCCGTTTGATGCCACCGGAGTGAACAATCCGTTCTCTGCTTTTTGTATATCAGCCTGTGTAGTTTCTAAATAGATTGCTGTGTTATCATCCAAATGGATCTCAATAAAATTGGACATCAAGCATAACCTCCTGATATTTGCAAAATATTTTAAAAAAATGTGATTATTGCTTTCCTTTTTATATTATATTGTAGAAAAGTGTAAAAATCAAGACGCAGTGACAAAGAGAAATGACAAAAATAAATGTCGTTCTCTTCACGTAGGATGGAATTGACTGATACAAGGTGTATGAGAAATATAAACCTGGTAAGCGCAAGTTAAAAAGTTCACGCGGGATTATGTTTGACTAAGAAAGCTGTAGTGCATATAATGTAAAGCGTATATGAAAGAAATCAGAAAATTTCGGACTTAAGGACTAAATGGTCATTGGATTACATCGGAGGGTTGAATGGAGATGTACAGGATCGGGATCTGTGATGACGATAAAGAACTCTGCTCCGGGCTGGAGGAACAGATCTGTGATATTGCAAGGGAATTGTCCGTGAAGGCGGAGGTGGAGGTGTGGTATTCCGGCGAGGGCATCCTGGACGATCTTGGGAAAGGAATACAGCTGGATCTGATTTTTCTGGATATTGAGCTGGTTCAAAGGGATGGGATATCGGTAGGAAAATTCATCCGCGATGAGATGGAGGATATACAGACCCATATCGTATATATTTCCTCCAAACAGAATTATGCCATGCAGCTGTTCAAGGTCCAGCCCCTGGATTTCCTGGTAAAGCCTGTGTCCAGGGAGCAGATCAGGGAAGTCCTTGTCAGAAGTCTCAGGCAGAAGCAGCGGCTGAAGGATTGTTTTGAATACCAGAAAGGGAGTTCCCTGTTCAGGATTCCCATAAAGGATATAGTCTATTTCACCAGCATGGACAAGAAGATCAGGATTGTAACAAAGGACGGCGAAGAGGAATTTTACGGGAAGCTGAAAAATATAGCGGAAGGGCTTCCCGCCGGTTTTATGATGATACATCAGTCTTACGTTATCAATCAACTCTATGTCAGCGAATACTTCTACGACTGTGTGAAAATGTATGATGGGACTATTTTAAGTATCAGCAAGCCGTACAGGAAAGAGATCAGGGGTAAAATAAAGCAGTATCGGAGAGCGGAAATCAATGGCGGGTTATAGTATCATATCGGAACTGATCATAAATATTCTCAGAGTGCTGCTGGTCAGGCGGATGATGGAACTGTTTCTCACTGTGCAGGAGGAAGACGGGAAAAGAGTATGGGCCGGATTTGCGTTATACTATCTGCTGACTGCTGTCCTGTACGGTATTTTCAACATCTCTATAGTATATGAAATCTGTAATTATCTGGGAATCACGGCAGTCATCCTGCTTTATCCTATAGGAAATTCCGTCATAATGAGGGAAGAATGCGGAACATTATCCGAAGCGCCAGTATGGCGCTTTGTGCCAGTATGGCGCTTTGTGCCGCGTGTGGCGCTTTTTTTCCGGGAGGTCTGGAAAAAGCGACTTTGGATATCCCTGGTGGTATTCAGTACGGATTTAGCCTGCGCCCTTGTAGTGTATTTTGCCTTTCCCGGAGAGTATCTTGTACAGCAGCAGGCGATCCAGACGCTTCTGCTTCTGGTCTGCGTCATTGTTGCAGGCCATATTTCCCGCCCTGCTGACAGTAGAGGTATTGCCTTTGACGAAAGGCAGACCGGCATTCTGATCCTCATTCCCGGGGCGAGCGTGTTTATTTTAGGTGTTCTGCTGTATGGGGGATATGAGGGTAAGGCAGCGATGCTGATCTGCATTGCCATGCTTGCGATCAATCTGGGCATATTCTATCTTTATCACATGATGGCGGAAAATTACCGGAATTTAAGGGAGAATGATATCTATCGGCAGCAGACATACGCATACCGGAACCAGCTGGACGTAATCATGGAATCCCAGGGGCGCATCCGGGCGCTAAAGCATGATATGAAAAATCACATTCTGGCACTCCAGGCGCTTTTGCAGAAGGGGGACATAGAGGAGGCGGACCGGTATCTCAGTTCCATGCAGGACTTTATGACAAACCCGTCAGAATATATTACCACGGGAAACGAGTCGGTGGACAGCCTGCTAAACTATAAACTGTTAAGGGCAAAGGAGATCCTGCAGACGGTGGAGGCAAGGGTCAGCATCCCGGAAAAGCTGGAACTGCATTCCTTTGATCTAAATGTGGTGCTGGGAAACCTGCTGGACAACGCCATGGAGGCGGCATGCCGGACGGAAGAAAAGCTGCTGAGGGCGGAGATCAGCCTGGAAAAGGGCATTCTGTATATCAATATCCGCAACAGCTGCCAGGGTGTTGCGGATGGAAAAGTACAGTGTCTGGAGACCACAAAGGAGGACGCGCCGAATCATGGGATCGGTCTGGGCAATGTGCGTAGGATCGTTGAAAAATATCACGGGGAGATGGATCTGGTCTGTGAAAACGGATGCATGGAAGCGGATATCATTTTGTATATCAATGAAATGTGAAAATGGTTGATTTCGGTAAAAATATGGTCTGATTTCGCCTCCTGTCTTTAAAGGGTGGTCTTTTGTGGTATATTTTCTGTCAGGATCCATGAGAACAGGACGAGGAGGATGAGCATGAGAAAAAGTATTTTGCCTGCGGCGATGACAGTCATATTAAGCGTTTTTGCCCTGATCAGTTGCCAGGAAGCGCCGGATGCGGTGGAGGGGAACGGTATTATGCACGCCCAGGGAGAACTGGAACGGCAGGTGCAGACTGGGGCGGGCACTGGGGGATCTTCAGGAACAGGCGCAGGAAACGGGGCAGATGCCCAGGGGCAGACAACGACATTAGCCGGGACACAGGAGGCGGGCTGGTATCAGGGCACGGTTGGCACAGGCGCCAACATCATAAACATAAATGCTGAAATTCCTGGGATTCCCGATGACCTGTATGTGATTACCCTGCAGCCCGATGACGGACTGGACAAGGATGCCCTGCTGGCTTTCCTGGACAGCGAAGGCGGCAGCATAGAGGATACTTCCCGGGAACTGTTGGAGGAGATCGAGGAGGGCGACCGATATAACAGCACCCTCCAGGAAAACGGCGACCGGTTTTTATATTCTAAATTCGGTGATCACACTGCGCTCCGGCTTGTAAGCGGGACAAAGGAAGCATCCTTTGCAGGCCATACATCGGCGTATTATGTGGATCATGCGTTAATGGAAAAATGTCAGGGGATTTTCGGCGGAGACTACAGTGAAACGCTGATTGTCCCGGACAAAATGGATGAAGGCAGCTTTTCGGCTCAAAGAGCCGGGGAAATTCTCCTGGACAAGCTGGGGGCTGTGTGGATGGATGACATTGCCTTTGAGAAGATTTATTATGTGGAAGGAAGCGGTTACAGCTATTATCAGATGTACTTTATCCCTGTCCGGGAGGGGCTGAAGGTGGATATCGGAAGCAACAGCTATTGCCTGGGGCAGGTGCGGCCAGACGGGTGGGCGGAGGTTTCACAGGATGGAGTGGCGGAAGTAAGCCTTAACAACTTCTGCGGAAAGGCAGTGGACCAGGATCCCGTGACGGCGATTTCCTTTGACCAGGTCCTGAAAATACTGGAACAGTATCTGGACAGCGGCATGATCCAGTCGGACGGCAGGATCACCTATGACAGGGTGGAATTAAATTATTACCCGGTGCCCACTGCGCCTGCCCAGGATGGGATCGAGTATAAGTCTGAACTGGTGCTTAAGCCCATATGGCATATTTATATGCCCCTTGACGAATATGTGGACGGGGGCTACGGTGATGCAACCGGACCGTCACACATATGCGTGGACGCAGTCACCGGGGAACTGGTGGAGTCGCAGTGAGGCCGCGCTATGATGGTTAGTATGGGTATGTTATGGAGCCAGAGTGAAAGCAGGGCTTGCGGACAAGGCAATGGAAGGGGAAGAGGGATGAACAGGAAATTTCTATGGGAGGATATCAGGAGAAGCTTTGCCAACCAGGGATTTCTTGCTGGCATTTTCGGGCTTGGGGCGTTGCTTGCATACAATTTTGTCACGGAATCGCTCCATTCGGGAAGCCCCTATTATGCCATTGTGAATATACTGGCTGCGTCAGGTTTTGTCGTATTTCTCCCTGTGTTCCCGGTGCTGGGGTATGCACCCCGCTTTTGCAGTGAATATGAGAGCGGGTATTACAGGCTGATCCTTGCCCGGATGAAAACGCGGGAATATGCCCGGGTGCGGATCACCAGCGTGGCATTGTCAGGAGGGGCAATTGTTGCGATTCCCTATCTTCTCGTCTGCCTTGCGGCAGTGATCCTGCAGGCACCGGAACTGGAGAATGTGAATTCCCTGGGACTGGACGCTTCCGGGGTAAATCTTTTGAGGGTTCCGGAGGATCTTGAAATGGTGGTGATAGGCCAGACCTACGGGATTGGCGTGATGGTGGCGGTCAAGGTATTGCTGGGCTTTCTGTTCGGGGCGGCATGGGCGCTGGTGGGACTGGCGTTTGCGGTTTGGATGCCAAATAAATATGTGTCGCTGATCGCGCCCTTTGTCCTGTATGAGTCCCTTTATATTTTGATGCCTAACAAACTCAATCCCGCCCTGCTGGTGCGAGGAGACGATACAGGACATTTGGCTTCGGCGGGAATGGAATGTGTCTGGCTTTTGGCTGCCGCCGCAGCTGTCATGGCGGGCTTTAGGAGGAGATGCGGGGATGGGTAAGACAGGCAAAGCTGCCAGGGCAGGCAAAGTTGCGAGGGCAGGCAAAGCTGCGAGGGCAGGTAAAGCTGCGAGGGCAGGTAAAGTTGCCAGGGCAGGTAAAGTTGCCAGGGCAGGCAAAGCTGCGAGGGCAGGTAAAGTTGCGAGGGCAGGCAAAGTTGCCAGGGCAGGTAAAGTTGCGAGGGCAGGCAAAGTTGCCAGGGCAACAAAAGTTGCCCTTGGGATGCTGCGGCAGGAAATGGGCAGCATCAGGGTAATCATGGGGTATCTGCTGGGAATGGCATTTCTGGCGCTGGGGATAAACGATTTTTTGAGATACGCGGCGGAGACCGGAGAGCCTGTGAACATTTGTGAAGCCTTTATTGTCATCGCGAACCAGGGTATGGCGGGCAGATTCTGGGTGCTGGGTTATCTGCTGGTCATCGGGGACGCGCCTTTTGTCAAGGGTAACACCTACCTTACATTGTACCGCTGCGGCAGGCGGATCTGGAATATTGGTATGCTGTTATATGTTTTCATGCAGGCGCTTTTGTATCTCCTGTGCCTGGCCGTGGCATCCGCTGTGGTCAGCACTCCGGCTGGGTTTGCCGGGGAGATCTGGAGCAGTCCTGTCTATCTGCTGGGCACCGGCGCTTCGAATGCCATTGCGGAAAAATACCATATGAATTTTGACGGCGCGGCAATGATGAAGTATATGACGGTTCCACAGGCATTTGGCATTACTTTTCTGTATCTGCTTTGCTACTTTGTTTTCCTGGGAGTCCTGCTGTATCTATGCAACCTGGCCTTTGGCGGGTTTTGGGGACTGGCGGCAGTGGCGGTGGCACATCTGGGGGGTGTTATCCTGTCCTTTGCTGCCAGGCTGCACCAGAGCCCTGCTTATTATGTGGACGGTACAGGCGGCCATTGGAGGTATCCCTGCATGATGCTGGTTTTTATCCTTATTATGACGGTAATGTCGTTATTTGCCGTGAGGAAGTCGGATATCCGGTAACGGACACAAGGGGAACTGGAAAATTACCAAGGAACTGCCGTTATACCGGATCTTCAGAGCCTTCGGCAAATGTGCATGGATTTGGGAATGGAGTTCCATTTGGGAAGGAAAGGAGACACTTGGTGGGACAGAGTATGTTATTGAATTTTTTCGGGGGAGTGTCACAGGACGGTTCAGGCTGGGCGGTGGATTTTGATAAGGTGCTCTATGAGCTGGGGAGATGGCTTTTGTCCATTGGCATCTGCCTGCTGGCGGAGGGGGTCTGGCTCGAAAAGTGGAGGAAAATTGAATTGCTCTCACGTTACCGGTACAAAACGGTTCATGTGTGGTGGAGACGGAAATTTGTGAAAGGCCTGTGGAACGGGAGCATTACGGCGGCGTCTTTGTTCCTGGCGGCAATGGCTGCGGATATGGTGAGGGGCGCGGGGATTGCAGAGGAAGGAGGAAGGGTGTTTGTCTTATGGTTTGTACATGTGATGACAATCATGGCTTTTTTCCTCGTCCTGGATCTGGGCAGGTTAAGGGGACTTGCGCCGGCAATTTTGCTGCTGTTGGAAGGGGTGACATTTCTCCTGGGGTTTATGCGTGTCGAGACAGGCAGGTTCATGTACGGCATGTGGGGGATGTATTTCCAGAGCGGGTGGCATTTCGGCGAGACGGGGATTCCCGTGTCGGGTTCCCTGATATGCCAGGGGATTCTGCTTGCGCTGATTTATTATATAGGAAATTGTGTCATGGCCAAAGAGCCTCTGTGAGGCATTCATTTCTTGACTGGCAGAGGAATTTCCCTTGAAGAGGGCAGTGCCCCGCCTGCATTGCCGTAAATGGCATGCAGACAGGCCATCGGACTGCAGCCGTACAAGTGGTACAAATTTGTGTCGGAGCTGCAAATTTGAATCGCAGGGCTGAATCCTATATTTGGTTTGCGCGCCTATGTAAAAAACGCTCCGGCATGGAGGATTCGTATGAAAGAGATGATCAGAATTGAAAATCTGACAAAAAAATTTGGGGATGTCACAGCCCTTGAAAATGTCAATCTGAACATTGAAAGGGGAAAAATCTACGGAATCATTGGCAGGAACGGTTCCGGGAAGACCGTCCTGTTCAAGCTGATCGCCGGTTATTTAAAACCCACCGCCGGGCGGGTCATGGTCAATGGGAAAGAGATCGGAAAGGATACGGATTTCGCGGAAAATATTGGAATTATCATAGAAAACCCGGGATTCCTGAAGGGCTATACAGGATTTCAGAACCTGGCATATCTGGCAGGCATCCGCAATGTAATCGGCAAGGAGGAAATCAGGGAGAGCATGGAGAGGGTGGGGCTCGACCCGGATAGCGGCAAGAAGGTGGGAAAATATTCCCTGGGAATGAAACAGCGCCTGGGTATCGCCCAGGCTATCATGGAAGACCCTGAAATCCTGATCCTGGACGAGCCTATGAACAGCCTGGACAACCAGGGAGTGGAGGACGTCAGGGGGATCCTGATGGGACTGCGGGACGAGGGGAAAACCATCCTGCTGGCAAGCCACAACAAAGAGGACATAGAGGTATTATGTGACGAAGTGTACGAAATGGACCGGGGGAGGCTGCTGCCCTGACAGACAGCCCCCAAATAGGATCATCACCGCAAGAAAGCGATCCCCCGGCTGACGGAGTACTCTGACGGACAGCCCTCCCAAAATGGGATCACCACCGCAAGAAAGTGATCCCCCGGCTGACGGAGTACTCTGACGGACAGCCTTCCCAAATGGTCACCCCCGCTCGGAACGGCATCATGGTTCTTTGTTTGCAATGTAAATGTAAGCGTCCTCGAGCGTTGCCTCACAGGAACTGCATTCCGCCCGGGGCGGTGTCTCACTGATGAATCTCATTTGCAATCCGTCCCCTGTATACTGTTTGGATGAAACATGATATCTTTTCTCCAGTTCCCTCGCCATTCCTTCTTCTTTAATGTTGCAAAGCCAGACGTGGCCTTCTGCCTGTTCCAAGAGTTCTTTCATGCTTCCTGAATAAAGGAACTGCCCCTTTTTCATGACCGCAAGCTGATTGCAGGTAGCTGCCAGGTCTTCCACCACATGGGTCGAAAACAGAACGGTACGCCCTTCTGAGAAATCAACCAGCAGATTCCGGATACGGATACGCTCCTCAGGGTCTAAACCGGTTGTCGGTTCATCCACAATCAGAAATTCCGGCTCGTTTAAAAGCGCCTGGACAAGTCCGACCCTCCGTTTCATGCCCCCTGACAGCTGTTTCATTTTTTTCCTGCGGTGCTCGGACAGGCTTGTCTTTTCGAGATAGTAACGGATGCGTTCCTGGCAGGCTTTCCTGGGTATCCCGGATAAGTCCCCCATATATTCCAGGCATTCCTGCACTGTCAGGCCCGGGTAGAGGTCAATCTCCTGTGGCAGATATCCTATCTTTCTCTGTATTTTTTCGAAATTCCCCTCGCTGTAAAGGATCCCATCTATGGTTACCGTCCCGCTGGTTGACGCTAAGACGGTTGTCAGTACACGCATGAGCGTTGTTTTGCCTGCACCATTTTCCCCCAACAGTCCAAAGATTCCCTTTGGGATTTCCAGGTCGGCATGATTGAGTGCAGTTACTTTATTACGGAACGTCACCGTTAAATCCTGTATCTTAATTCCCATGATCCTAACCTCTTTTCTCAATGATTTCAGGCAATGCCGCCACTGCCAGGATTCCAATACAAATACACACAATTTTCCCATAGATCCAGCTAAAATCGCGGCTGTTTTCCAAATCCCTGAACGTATAGGAAAACAGGTTCCATGCGCCCAGATATCTGTTGCCGGCGCTGGAATTTGTCGTCAGCCACAGCACAAGACAGCCGCCGATTCCCGCCCACATATTCCGAAGCAGACAGGAGAGCAGATTTGACATAAGCCCCCAGAACCCAAGGGTGACAGCGATAGCGGCAGTATAGACAAGGAACTGGCATATTTCATTTCCTGGACCGCTCTGCCCTGTCCTTGGGTTTTGGAACAGAAAGAACAATCCATACGAGATGACCGCCACCGCTAATAAAAAGATTTCCTGTATCACAATCCGCCTGTAAATGGAGTGAATCCTCTTTTTCATGGGGTATAGCCGCCAGATTTCCGACCGCCTGCCGGTAATTTCCTGCGTATAGGTATCTGCGCAGAAGGTGAGGGCCAGTATTGCCATTGGGGCTTCCAGGGCAATTCCTATTTCATCCGAATAAGTCACCCCCCTGATGAGGCTCAGGATTATGACGAAAAAGATTGCATAGGCTTGTTTTTGAAACGGAAGGGTAATTTTCATATCGTGCCTCAATATATCCGCCTCCTTTTCCATAGCAGCATCGAGAAAAAGAGAATACAGATCGCGGCAAAGACAAGGAAGCTCTGATTCAGCAATGCCATTGGCGGAGGGGCAGTATCAAAGAAATCGCCCGGAAACCGCACCATGATCGCTAACGGCCTGCCATAATATCCGTAGATGCCGTGCGCATTCCTGTAGCTTCCCATATTTGAGTACACGATATAAAGGAACAGGAAAGGCACTGCGGGCAGCGGGTTTTTAAACAGCAGTGAAATCAGGCTGTATACGCTTACAATCATCAGCATATTTGGCAGGATATAAAAACAGGTCGCCAGTAAAAAGTCTGTCAGACGCACTTCAAATCCCTGTTTTCCCGCTGCTACAAGGCATAAGGTGAAAAATACCAGGTTCAGGACTGCCAGTACCAGCAGGCAGACTGCAAAACCGCCGCCCACTTTGCCGGACAGGTATTTTCCCGGGCTGACAGGCTTGGTGTGAAGAAGTTCATAAGTATTCCGCCTGGTATCCTGCATAAACAGTACGGATAACAGAACCGTGGCGAAAAATCCCATGAACAGTCCTGCAAAATCGGCGAATTTTCTTGCAAAATAGTATGAAAATGTCCTATTTTCCAGTTTCTGCGCAATGTAAGAATTGATTTCTTCACGGCTGCCTTTATGATAGGCTGTGATTTTATACTCGTAATATGCATTATAGAAACCATACGTTTCCAGATGGGCACAGGCTGTCATGATATCCATATCTTTCAGTTCCGTCATAAGGGACTGCACCCCGGCATTATCCATCTCAAATTCGGAAATCAGGACTTCCTGGATCCGTTCTTCCCATATCTTTCTCCTCAGCCCTTTTTCCGTTGGCACATATCCTTCATAAACGTCTCCCTGGTGAATCATTTCCGGATAATCATTTACAATTGTCTCCCCTTCTTTGAGATAATGGATATCCAGATAGGGGCTTACATTTTGAAATACCATCAGGACACCAATGGCGACACCAAGCCAGAGCAGAGGGTTCTTCATATAGTTTTTTAACTCCCTTTTTATAATGGACCACATAGCTTTGCCTCCTTATCATAGTTCCGCATCTGTCCCGCCCAGCACCCGGATATGGGCAGAGGATTTCCGGCCGCGAAAGGAATGCGTCCGTAAATCCTCTGGGGTACCGTGCGGGGCAGACGCTGTTTTAATTTTGCCCTTGACATTTCTTGGCTGGGCTCTTAACAATCCCATTGTAAAAGAGAAATCACAACAGAAAGACAATGGCAGGGAATTGTTTGTGCCGACCGCGCAGACATGTCTGAAAGAGTGAAAGGGAAACGCCGGACGGCTTACGCTATCCGGCGGAAAATTGCTGTTACCACAGCCCCTCCCTGTTCCTCGTTTTCCAAAATTAATTCTCCTCCATGCTTTTCACAATACAGTCTGCTGATGTACATCCCCAGTCCCGCATGTTTCAGGCTGTCTTTCACATTCTGCTGATAGAACGCTTCCGTAATTTTTTCCGCATCTTCCCGAAAACCTTCACCGTCATCCCTGACGCAGATCCTTAATTCCGCATACCCGGTCTTTACCATGATGATTATGTTCTGTTTTCCGTAACGCAGTGCATTTGACAGCAGGTTTTCCGTTACCTCCAAAATCATTTCCTTATCCCCGCGGAATATTTCCCCTGATTCTGATTCCGACACCTGTAACAGACATTGCTTCCCATACTCTTTTTCCCAAATGGCAAGTTCTGCACGAATAGCTTTTTTCAATTGTCCGGCAGAAATATCGCCTGGCATCAGGTGCCGATTTTCCAGGCTGCTCAGTTTCCGCATGGTCTCCACAAAGGCATCCAGCCGTTCAAGCTGGCGTCCGCTTTCTGACAGCATTTCCATTGCCTGTCCCATGTCGATCTCTTCACCTGGCAGGTATTCCGTCAGCATTTCCTGATATCCCTTCAGGACGGACAATGGGGCGCGTATATCGTGCGCAATGGCCGCCCGCAGCATTTTTTCCTCCTCAATCGTATTCCACAGGATCTGGTTGTTTCTGGCAAGCTGCTCCCGCATCCGTTCGAATTCCCTGCAAAGTACACCCAGCTCGTCCTTGTTCTCGTAGGAAATTTTGAAATCCAAATGGTTCCCTGCAATCCTTTTCGAGGCCTGTGCCAGTTCTTCTATCGGCCTCCTTAACTTGTTCCGGTAAAAGAGGAAGACCGCCGCACAGCTTCCTGCCATGGACAGGATCAACACAGTATAAGTCTGTAAAAAATCACAAAGCTCCGACACAAAGTAGTCTGGCGGCGTCATCTCATAAGAACCCGGTCTGGGGATATCCGCCACATAATCAGGGCCTTCCCTTGCCACCGCTTCGAAATAGGCTTCCTCATCCACATAATTCCACCATATTCGCAGCTGTGTATGTGCGGCAATCCTGGCAATGGCTGCCGAGAGAAGAAAACTGCAGAATAAGGCAGCCGCCATATACAAAATAATCGTTTTTCTCACGGAAAGATTTCTTATTTTATCCATCGGTATCCCATCCCCCATATGGTTTCAATATACTCTGTCTCCGTATATTGCCGGAACTTATTTCTGATCCTGCGGATTAACTCCGTAACTACCCTGCTGTCCCCCTCCGCATCGTACCCGCAGACCTTCTCATAGATCCTTTCTTTTTCAAAAACCATTCCCGGGTTCATGCTCAGAAATTCAATAATGTCGTATTCCAATCTGGTCAGTTCCAGATAATCTGTGTGAATCTGTACGGCTTTTGCCTTATAGTCGATGGACAGTTCGCCCTGGAAGAGGCATTCCGCCTTTTCCCTGCGCCGCGTTTCCCGTTTCAGATGCGCTGTAATCCTGGCATCAAGTTCTTTCAGGCTGAAGGGCTTTAAGACATAGTCATCGCCTCCTGAAGAAAGCCCGTTCACAACGTCCTGCTCGTCTACCCGCGCTGTCAGAAACAGAACAGGGCAGGACACCTTGTCCCGTATCCTCCTGCATAACTCTATCCCGTCAATGTCCGGCATATTGACGTCCAGCAATATAATATCCGGCTGCAGTTCTATTTTGCGCAATCCTTCCGTTCCATTCCCTGCCGTAATGATTTCATACTTTTTCATTTCAAAATACTGCCTCAGCATTTTGAGAAGCTCGGTATCATCATCGATCATCAATATCTTGTAAGCCATTTCTGCTCCATTTCCCATTCATTATTTTTATGGATTATACTACACAAATCCCAACAAAAAAACAACGGGCACTTTGTCTGCCACTTTCTTTACACAGGAAACGCTGTCTTATGGGCAAAGGTAGCTGCGAAGCAGCGGAAAGCACCGCAGGTGCGGTCAGGAGGGGGCTTGCCCACCTCGTTGGGAATGGCGAGGGCTGAACTGTTACATGTCAGGCCGTAACAGTTCAGCCCCGATCGTGCCAGGCGGCTTGTTGGTGGGGACTTCTAGCTAAAGGGACGGCGGCGCCATGCTGTCCTGTCCTATGCGGACGGG
>CAOKWI010000061.1 GCA_948473115.1 uncultured Lachnospiraceae bacterium
TCAGATCCGCGTTGCCCCGTCCGCATAGGACAGGACAGTATGGCGCCGCCGTCCCTTCAGTCGGAAACCCAGAAAGGACAAGCCGCCCGGTACGATCGGGGCTGAATAGTTACGATTTCTCATGAGTTTTACGAAATAACTCTTGTATTTGCTTCCTATTTATATTACAATAAAGAGAACAGTTATTGATAAATTTCTATCAGACATAAGGAGGATATTATTATGGCATATGCAATTGGTGATGCTTGTGTGGCTTGTGGCGCATGTGAGGCTCAGTGCCCTGTCGGCGCTATCAGCATGGGGGATGGCAAGTTTGAGATCGACGCAGATAAGTGCATCGACTGCGGTTCCTGTGCAGGCCAGTGTCCTACAGGCGCTATTTCCCAGGCATAATCAAATACCCCGCAGCAAAAAAGTCCAACAGACACCTTGGTATTTGACCCATGCTGACTCTCGTGGGAATAAAGAGTATAAGGCGAAAAGCGCTTCAAAAAATGAAGCGCTTTTTCTTTTTTTCCTGTTTTTCTTTGGGGCTTTCATCGAAAATATTGTCTTTGGAGCCATCCTCCCCGGAAAGTTCCAGAAGAGTTTTTCCCGCCTCCGGCTCAGTCTTCTCTTTCGTCTTTTCCCGCAATCCCTTTTTCCTTGCTTTCTTGCGAAGCAGTTCGTCCATCCTGCGGTAATGCTCCTCACTGCGCTCAGCCAGAAGCTTGTCCCTGGCCTCCTCCCTTTCCTCCTGCATCCTGAACTGATAGTCCAGCTCCTTTACCACACTTTCCTTGATCTCACGGCACAGTTCACTGTTATTTTCCTGCAGTGTCTCCCGGATCAGCTGCTGGAGCAGCCACTGGAGCCTCCGGGATTTGTCCTCTTTACTGTCCGGCGTTGATACTGCCGTCTCTTTTGCCTCTACAATGTCAATGGGCATCTGGCCTACATTTGGCTCCGTGCCGCGCCCGCTTTCCCCGTCGCCGTTTTTGACCGCTGTCTCCTTTTTTCCCTCACTTTCCCCGCTCTTCTGCTTAGGTACAAGCATGTCCAGCTTTCCATCCTTCAGAATCATCTTGATCGCCTTCAACTGAAGTCCCCTTTCTTTCATTCCCTTGATCTGCTTAAACCGTTCCACATCCTCTTCTGTATAATAGCGGTGCCCAAGTTCATTGCGCTTGATGGGCAGATGCAGTTCCTCCTCCCAATAGCGCAGAACATGGCTCTCCACCTTTACCTCTTTTGCCGCGTCTGAAATAAACAGATAATTGTCCATAGTATCTCCTTTCTGATTCTGTTATGCCCCATCTATAAAAAGAAAGAGAACCAGCAATCCTCTTTTGATCGCTCATTCTCTTTCGTAAATTAACCGTATTTTTATGTAAGCCGCACTATTCCCTTCTGGAATGCTCCAAATTGGCAAACTTGGTATATTCCGGCAGCCATGCCAGTTCCACCGTGCCAATGGGGCCGTTTCTCTGCTTTGCGATGATCACTTCCTGAATACCTTTCCTGTCCGAGTCATGATTATAATAATCGTCACGGTACAGGAACATTACCACATCGGCGTCCTGCTCAATGGCTCCCGACTCACGCAGGTCAGAAAGCATGGGTCTATGGTCTGGCCGCTGCTCCACCGCACGGGAGAGCTGTGACAATGCTATCACAGGTACGTTCAATTCTCTGGCAAGCGCCTTAAGGGACCGGGAAATATCGGATATCTCCTGCTGTCTCGACTCCATGCGCCCGCTTCCGGACATCAGCTGCAGATAATCGATCATGATAATGGAGAGATCATACTCCAACTTGTATTTCCTGCATTTGGACCGCAGCTCCGCAATGGAGATACCGGGGGTATCGTCTATGATCAGCTTTGACTTTCCAATGGTGCCCGCGCTCTCGATCAGGCGCTCCCACTCCTGATCGTTCAATTGTCCTGTACGAAGCTTCTGGGCATCCACATTGGACTCCATGGAAAACATACGGTTTACCAGCTGCTCTTTACTCATTTCCAGACTGAACAATGCCACCGTCAGATCCTTTTTAAAGGCCATATAATGCGCCAGATTCAGTTCAAAGGCTGTCTTACCCATGGAAGGCCTGGCCGCTATGAGGATCAGGTCGGAAGGCTGCATGCCTGCCGTGCGGTAGTCGAGATCAATAAATCCGGTAGGGATCCCTGTCACGCTTCCCTTGTTTTTCGCCGCCATTTCTATTCTGTCCATGGCATTCATGACGATCTGGCGGACAGGCACAAAATTATCCGTCGTCCGCTTCTGAACCAGCTGGAACACTCTCTTTTCCGTGTCTTCCAGGATATATTCCAGGCTTTCCTTCCCCGCGTAACAGGTATTTGCTATCTCTTCATTTAAACGGATCAGCTTCCGCAGCGTGGACTTCTCCGCCACAATATTGGCATAATACTTGATGTTGGCGGATGTGGGAACCGCTGTGATCAGATCCCTGACAAATTCCAGGCTGCTCACCTCAGGGGGCACATCCTTCTCCTTCAGCTTATTCTGCAGAGTCACCAGATCCACCGGGCTGTTGTTATCATGAAGTTCCACCATGGTCTCGAAAAGGATCCCGTACTGCCTGTTATAAAAGTCCTCTCCGGTGATCAGTTCCGACGCCACCACGATGGCCTCCTTATCCATGATCATGGAACCGATGACGGACTGCTCCGCCTCCACACTGTGGGGCAGTATTCTTTTTAATACATTTTCTTCCATTGCCGGCATGCGCTCTGTCCCCTAGGCCTCCGCCACTTTTACCGTAAGCTTTCCCGTCACCTGTGGATGCAGCTTTATCGCCACCTCATAGGAGCCGAAATTCTTCAGGCTCTCAGGCAGTTGGATCTTCTTTTTATCCAGTTCTATGCCATGCTGCTCCTTGCATGCCGCCGCAATTTCCTTGGAGGACACTGAGCCAAAGGCCCTGCCGCCCTCCCCCGCCTTGATCTTGACGACTACCTGCTTGTCCTCCAGAAGCGCGGCAAGGGCCTTCGCCGCATCCAGCTGCTCCTGGGCAATCCTGTCACTGTTCGCCCTCTGTAGTTTCAAGTCGTTCATATTCTTAGGGGTAGCCTCCACGCCCAGCTTCTTAGGCAGAATAAAATTCCTCGCGTACCCCTCGCTGACCTCGATCAAATCACCCTTCTTGCCCAGCTTTTTATCGTCCTGTAATAAAATGATTTTCATGTCAATTCCCCTTTCTTCCTTCTGCTGATTGAGACGCTTCATCACACTTCCCGTCATAGTTCCTGCGCCGTAGAATATCTTCGCGGAGCGGTCTCTGCCGCGAACGAAAATTGTTACTGTTCACAGCTTCGCTGCTCACAGCAACATAATGCACACAAAATGAGCAAAAGACGCTCATTTTGGCGCCCGCAGTCTCGGGTTTTTATGCCCAAAACGCATAAAAACGCCTTCGCGAAACCGGCTGTGAATAGTAACCGAAAATTGCCAATGGTAATTGGATTTTCTTTACACACTTATATCTCATGATTTTCCAGCATACTGTCTATGGTCTGCTTCAGGGCGCCTATGGCCTCGATAATACCCACGCCCTCCATCTGGCACGCCGCCACGTTCATATGGCCTCCGCCGCCCATCCGCTCCATGATGATCTGTACGTTGACCTCGTCGATGGAACGGGCGCTGACATAAATCTTCCCCTGGTAGTCTGTTAAGACAAAGCTTGCCTTGATCCCCCTGATATTCAGCAGTTCATTTGCCGCCTGGGCGCCGATCACAGTGGGACTGGGCAGATCTTCCGCTGAACAGATGGAAATGGCGAAACTCTGCTTGTAGATCTCCGCCTGGCTGACTGCATCCGCCTTTGCCTTATATTCCAGGGCATCCTCCCTGAACAGCTTGCGCACACGGGTCACATCCGCCCCGTTGCGGCGCAGGAATGCCGCCGCCTCAAAGGTACGGACTCCTGTTTTCGTCATAAAGTTATTGGTATCGATCATAATGCCGGAATACATGCAGTCCGCCTCTTCCGGATGGATCTTGATATTGTCATAGGTATACTGCAGGATCTCCGAAACCATCTCGCAGGCGGAAGAAGCATAAGGCTCCACATAGGAAAGGGTTGCGTTCTCAATGGTTTCCGTCCCCTGCCTGTGATGGTCCAAAACCACCACGGATTTACAGAACCGAAGCAGGTCAGGGCATTCCGTCAGCGTAGGTTTATTGACATCCACCACCACCAGCACCGCATTACTGTTCGCCGCTTCAATGGCCTGCTGACTCCCAATGATCATATCGTCCTCGTACTCCGGATTATTCTGGAACAGCGCCGCCATGGGCTGGATGGCAGGCGTGATCTCGTTTAATACAATGTGAGCCTTGCGCCCCAGGGTCTGGGCAATCCGGTAAATACCCACCACGGCGCCGAAGCTGTCCGCATCCGGCATCCGGTGACCCATGACCAGCACCATATCCTTGCTGGTGATGATCTCCCGGAGGGCATGCGCCTTCACACGGGCTTTTACACGGGTATTCTTTTCCACCTGCTGGCTCTTTCCACCGTAATAAGTAATGCTTTCCGGCGTCTTGATGACAGCCTGATCCCCGCCCCGGCCCAGCGCCAGATCTATGGCATTTCTGGCAAACTCGTAATTCTGCGCATAAGTCAATCCGTCCAGGCCCACACCGATGCTGATGGTCACGGCCATCTCATTTCCAATGTTTACCGTCTTGACCTCCTCCAGAAGATCAAACCGGGTTTCCTGTAATTTCGCGATTGCCTTCTTCCGCAGGATGACCAGATATTTGTCCTTCTCCAGCTTCTTGCTGATACCGTCCAGGGCGGAAATGTATTTGTTCACCTTACGGTCGATCAGCGCAATCAGCAGGGAACGGCGTACCTCCTCCACGCTCTCCAGGGCTTCCTCGTAATTATCCAGATAGATCATTCCCACAGACAGGCTCTGATCGTCTATCTCCTGCAAAGCGATATGAAGCGCGGTCTCATCATATAGATACAGTGCGATCAGATATCCGTCATAGTCCGTCGCATCGATCATATCACTGTGTTCTGCCATTTCTTTCAGGGAAATCTTCCTGAATTTAGCAATAAACTCATTGCCCTCATACTCCAGTTCATACTGGGCTTCATCCACACCCGTGTCATCCGGCAGCCGATCCCTGGTAATAGCAGGGAACAACGAGGTGATCGACTTCCTGTATCCCTTGGGCTGATGCACCACTGACTCGAAGGCGATATTCGTCCAGATCACCTTTCCCGAATCATCCAGCAGCGCATATGGCAGATCCATCTCCCGCAGAAGCTTGCGCTGTATCTGCCCGTATTCCGTGGCAAAGCTGACAAGCTCATTCATGATGATAGGCTTATTATAAAAATAGTGGGATAATGTAATGGCAAAATATAGGATGCAAAATCCCGCCAAAAGCATACCTGCGCGCAGATCAATCAGAAACATCGCCGCATCTATGGCAATCATCAGAATGCCCAGATATATGCTGAACTGTATATAAGTTTTAATACGACCCTTTAACCTAATCCTCTTCTTCATTCGGTATACCTCACAGCACAGACTCAGGCTTCGTCCTAATCTGTCCCTATCGTCCATTTTAACATATTCCTGTCCACTGCGCCACAATTTAATTTGTCGAATGACGAAATGTTTTGCCGAAAAACCGCCAAAAAGCTGAAAAGCCCCGGCTTTTCAGCCGGAGCCCTTAAATCCAGTTTCGGATCAATCCTGCACATAAGGCATCAATGCAACGTGACGCGCTCTCTTGATCGCTACTGTCAACGCTCTCTGATGCTTTGCGCAATTGCCGGTGATACGGCGGGGAAGGATCTTGCCTCTCTCTGATACGTATCTCTTCAGCTTGTTGGTATCCTTGTAATCAATCACATTATCCTTGCCACAGAATACACATACTTTCTTTCTTCTGCGGACTCCGCCCTTTTTCCTCATGGGAGAATCAGGTTTCTCTGCCTTATTATAAGCCATGTCAATGCCTCCTATCTTGCAAACTCAACTTAGTTAAACGGTAATTCTTCATCAATGCCATCAGGGATGTTCATAAAGCCGTCACCGGCCCCGGACGCTGCCGGCGCATTGTTTGCACCGCCTCCAAAACCGCCGCCATTATAGCCACCGTCATTGTTGTAGCCTCCGCCGTTCCCGCCGGATGCGTTCTTGCTCTCGGCAAACTCGATCTCATCTACCATGACGCGGACACTGTATACCATCTGACCGTCCTTGTTGGTATAGTTATCGTTCTGGATCCTTCCGCTGAGAACAATCTTCGTCCCCTTGTGCAGATATCTCTCGACAAATTCAGCCTGTTTATTGAAGCAGGTACAGTTGAAAAAATCCGCGTCAGGTTCTCCTTCACGCTTAAAACGCCTGTCCACTGCAATGGAAAAACGACCCACTACGGTCTGGCTGGCCCCCTGGGAATACCTCACTTCAGGGTCTCTGGTCAAACGTCCCATAAGAATTACTTTATTCATATTGTCTTCTCGCTTTCTATTAAGCCTCGTCCTGTTTAACGATTAAGTATCTGATTACATTGTCCATGATACGGATACGGCTCTCAATCTCTGCCGGAACAGTGCTCTCAGCATCGAATCTGATGAAATAGTAGAAAGCTTCCTTCATTTTCTGGACTTCGTAAGCAAGTCTCTTCTTGCCCCAATCGTCCACTTCTGTGATGGTACCGCCGAATCTCTCGATCAGAGCCTTGCACTTATCCACTACGGCAGCTCTCTCTTCATCTTCGATCTTAGCGCTAACAACAACGGCTAATTCATACTTGTTCATGCTTGTTACCTCCTTTTGGTCTCTGGCCCGCCCTGAATGCGAGCAAGGAATTTTATTCATCACGGATTAATATGATACCACATCCACTCAGGCATTTCAAGTGCTTTCGCAAATATTTCCAGCCTATTTGTAACAGTTCAGCCTTCGGCCAAACTGTTACGAGAATGCACACAAAATGAGTTTTCAACTCATTTTGGCGCCTGCAAGTCTCGCAAAATTGCACAGGGAAGCAATTTTGACTTCGCGGTGCCGTATGGCTGAACTGTTACACCTATTTCCAACTGTTACACTTTTATACGCCCATCGTACTATGCCTGACAGACTTCCTTTATGTTCTTTTCCAGAAGCCTTCTGGCAATCATGATCTGATGTCCGCATCCCTTACACCTGATCCTGAAATCCGCTCCTACCCTCAGCACTTCCCACTCCTTGCTTCCACAGGGATGCTGCTTCTTCAACTTTAAAATGTCCCCTACACTGATCTCCATGTTACAACCACGCCTTCCTTGCCTTTTATTCCCTTATGATCTCTTTCCCAGGAGGAAATCCTTCATCACCCCAAAAAACTCCCTCAGCAGATTATTTAGCACATTTCCCCGGTGCGTGCTGGCCGCCATACCCTGCACCGCCTGATACCCCTGTTTCTCTGCGATGAACAGCGCGCGGAACACATGAAAATTGTTTGTCACGATCACCACACTGTCCTCTTTCTTGTCGATCAGCCTCGCACTGTAATCCAGGTTCTCCCATGTGTCTGTAGAGTCATCCTCCATCAGGATCCTCTCCTCGGTTATCCCCCGGGCGACCAGATAATCCCGCATCCCCCGGGCTTCGGTGACAGGTTCATTGTCGCCCTGCCCGCCGGATACCACCACTAAAGTTTCCGGATTTGCCTGTAAATACTCCAGCGCTTTGTCAAGCCTTCTCTGTAATACGTCACTGGGACCCGTCTCCTTCATCTGTGCCCCCAGAATAATGCACACATCAGCCCCCGCTCCGGGCGACGCGCTGAACTGGCTGAGTATCAGCCCCTCCACCAGAAGGAACAGAGCCACCCCCATTCCGAACAGAACCTGTATCGTCCGCCTGAGCCATCCGGGAATCTTCTCCACCCAGGCGCGGTGCGCCAGGAAAAAAGAAATGCCTCCGCAGCCGGCGGCCATCAGCCCCCAGATCATATAAAATCTGGTGCCCGTATTGACAAAAAGAAACTGATATCCAAAATACGTCAGGCACAGGATACCGAGCACACCAAAAGAAACCGCCGCCACAGGTCTCCGCCCTCTCGCGCCGCGCCTGTCAAGATAAATCACCCGCTTGCTCTTTTCTAATGGTATCAACTGCTTTTTCCCTTTTCTCATGCATATACTATATCATAAACTGCATCTTTTCCTCAATAGCCCCGCACCCCCTGTTTCTTAAGAATTTATGATTAATTGATGAAAATTTAGAAGAAATTATGGTATACTTAAAAAAACGTAACAGACATAAAGGGGATTCCCGGAAAGGAAGCATATGAAGAATACACAGGACGCGATCCAGGAGTTAAAGCAGATCATCGAAACATATGACAATATTGTCTTTTTTGGCGGGGCAGGGGTTTCCACCGAGAGCGGGATCCCCGACTTCCGCAGCGTTGACGGACTCTACCACCAGCAGTATGACTATCCGCCCGAAACGATCTTAAGCCACACCTTTTACCGGCATTACGGGGAAGAATTTTTCCGCTTTTACCGCAACAAGATGCTGTTTCTGGACGCAAAGCCCAACGCTGCCCATCTGAAGCTTGCGGAGCTGGAGCAGAAAGGCAAGCTGCGCGCCGTGATCACCCAGAACATCGACGGTCTGCACCAGGCGGCGGGGAGCAAAACCGTCCTGGAGCTGCACGGTTCCGTACTGCGCAATTACTGCGAGCGCTGTGGGGAATATCATGATGTGACATATATCCAGGAATCCTCCGGCATACCCAAATGCAAGAAGTGCGGAGGCCCCGTCAAGCCTGACGTGGTATTATATGAGGAAGGGCTTGACCAAAAGACCTTAAATTCCGCCGTGCGCTACATCCAGAAGGCACAGGTACTGATCATAGGCGGCACTTCCCTTGCGGTCTATCCCGCTGCCGGACTGATCGACTATTTCCAGGGGGATAAGCTGGTGGTGGTCAACAAAGCGCCCACCCCCAGGGACAACCATGCCGACCTGCTGCTACAGGCGCCCATAGGTGAAGTATTCTCACAGCTGTAGAGACACTTTTCAGAAACGGGCGGCGCTCACATCAAACCTGAACGCCGCCTCTGATCCAGTCCTATCCACTCGTCCAATGAGAGCGGTTCATAGTCGGAATACTTGCAGAAACAGTTGATCATATTGCTGGGAATCTTCTGCTCTACACCCTGCATATTCACGGTTACGGTATCGCGTGTCATCTCCTGAAACCGCTCGATCAGTCTCTGATCCATGGAATCATGGACATGCCCATGGAGCATGTAGGTTTTTGGATTTCCGTCTTTGTCCAGACGGTATTGCCCGTTATAAAACATAATGGGATAATGGCAGAGAATTACTTTCCTTTTATTGTCAGACAACTCCTCATAGTGTTTCATCCATTTTATGTGGCGGGTTTCTATCCTTTGATTGGATAATATCTGATCATGGTTCCCCAGGATGAGGTAAAGCGTGCCATTCAACCGTCTTAAAACGGCATTTGTCTCCTCGACATTTCCCCAGGACAGATCGCCGATAACGACAACCTCATCGTTCCGGCGTACCTTGCCGTTCCACCTGGCGATCATATATTCATTCATTTCTTCTACACTGCCAAACCCGCGACGATCCATACGGTCATTCAAGGCAGCGTGAAAAAAGTGCGGATCCGCAATATAATATCTCATGTCCAATATTCTCCATTATCATTTCTCCGGATAGCCAGATAAAAAAGTGTCTCACAGAGACACTTCGAAGAATGCTTCGCATTCTTCCCCGGCCAGGACGAAATTTCCTATAAGGTAAAACAAAACCCCCGAAAAATCGGGGGAATGTAAAGGTGCGAGCCGGATTTGAACCGGCGATGACGGTGTTGCAGACCGGGGCCTTACCACTTGGCTATCGCACCATATTTCATTATATGCATAAAGAAGGAACTAATGACTCCAACGGGAATCGAACCCGTGTTACCGCCGTGAAAGGGCGATGTCTTAACCGCTTGACCATGGAGCCTCATCTTCGCGACGCAATATGTATGTTACCATGTTTTTCTATGATTTGCAAGTACTTTTTTTAATTTGATCCGACCATCTTTTTTAAATTTGATTCGACCATCCTAATCCCTATGCTGCCTTTCCTGTGCCGTCCCCTCCGGAAGCATCCAGCTGTTCCTCCAGTTCCTCCGCTATCTCCGGGATCGTTTTTGACCGGAAAATATCACGAAGCCCCACCTCCTCCACGGTCTGTCTGTAGGGAAGGGAAAGAGACAATGCCGCCAGCTCCATATAAATATCCACAGCTTTCTCCCTGTCTTCCAGGGAAAGCAGCCACAGGTCAAGTGAGGAAAGCGCAGAGGTGGCATAGCTTATATAATACAGGGGATTCTGGAAATTATGGGAAATCTGGATCCAATCATACCCTTCATCTTCATCGTCATACTGATAACCGTACTGCACCGAAAGCTGCTTATATAGTTGATTGATCTCCTCCAGGCTCATCTCGGGATTCTGATATACCGTGGCCTGAAACTCGTCATACAGGCATCCGTCCGCAATCGTATCCAGCATATTCCAGACAATGATGCTGGAAAAAACATCACCGTACTGCCCGAAAATCTCGTCTGAGTATTCTGTAAACAGCAAGGTCAGCCCCTGGGAATGAATCTCACCCACATCTATATTGAAGTCTGCCCACAGATCATGCTGTGCACAATGGAACGTCTCATTAAAATGCCCGAACTCATGGACCGTGTCTATATAATCCTGAAAATCACCGTATGGCTGATTAAATATGAAAGCTGTGCCGTATTGCGGAAGTCCCACCGTATACCCCATATAAAGCTTGCTGTCACTATACTCAATATCATAGAGATGATGACTGCGCATAAAGTCAAAGGTCTCCCCGAGTTCCGGATCGATCCGGCCCATATACGGCTGTATGGCATCCAGGATCTCCTCCCCGCTGGATCGCGCCTGACGGTGCAGTCCTCTGAGCTCCCGGCTGTTGATGCCGCCGATGACCCTGTCTCCCAACGGTACAATACTTTCCTTCACAGCTTCCCACACCGGCCGGATATCCTCCAGGGTATAGTCTCTGTTATAGGTCTCCCTGTAAGCGTAATCCACATAATTGTCATATCCGGCCTCGTGTGCAATATCCGTCCGCACCTGAACCAGCTGGCAATAAATATCCCCGGCGCTCTGGTTGCGGGCCTGCTCCAGCTGCGCATAAATGTTCACATACTCCTTATTGCTTATCTCCGCCTTACTCAGTTCTTCCTCTGTCCAGGTCTGTCCGTCCACCGTCACCTCAAACAGCTGAGACATAACCTGATCGTAGGCCTGCACCAGCGCTTCCTCTTCCTCAAACAGTTCAAACACCTTATCCGGCACTGCCTCGTAATCGCGCAGGGCGGCTATATTATCCTCTCCGGCATCCCCCTCTATCACGTCCTGATAAGGCGTGTCCACCAAAAGTGCCAGTGCCTGATAACACTGGTCACTCAGGACGCTGCCGCGGGACGAAAGCTCCGCAGAAGCCTCCGCCAGCTTTTTCTCCGCGCCGTTACAGTCGTACTGAATCCCGATCAGGCTGAGCTGGGTGTAAAGAATATTCATCTCTGTCTTGATCACGCCGTAAAGCGCTTCCACCTTTTCCCTCGTCCGGGCATTCTTGTTTTGGAGGTCACCTGAGGCATGGAGTTCCCTTAACTCCTCCAGGGCTGCCTGAAGGTTCGTTTCATCAAACCCGGTATAAACCATATCCGCATAGTCAATCGGCTGATGCTCCTTGTCGGGATAATGCGCGACAACAGTTCCCTGCTGACATCCCACCAGGGAAAATGCCAGCAATATGGCCGTCACTCCCCTGCCCAGACCTTTTGCTCTCGTTTTCATGCGGCTTCCTCCATATCTCCCTATGCACACAGCTTGCAAACCACTTCATGACTGAATTGTTACAAGTAACATTATAATCTATCACAAATCAGTTGACAATATCCGATTACTCCTCGTGCTCCCTTTTCGTAACAGTTCCGCCCTCGCATTTCCAGCGAGGTGTGCAAGCACCCACGCGCAGCCTGCAAAGCCTTTCACGGCTGAACTGTTTCCCATTTTCCGCCACAGCGCATCAGTATCCCTCGTCCACGACCTTCCAGCCGCCGTCCTCCATCTGCAGGGTAATCCTGCGGTCAGGCTCCTGGGGCACACCTCCCCTGCTCACATTCACAGTAAAGCTGCAGCCGCCCTCCACATCCCCGTAGGGCGCTGCTTCCTCTGTATATTCAATGGTATTTACCGTAAAGACAGTGTTCCTGTAATAGTCAAGGGCTGCCTGCTTTGCGCCCTCGATCTGTTCCGCCGTCCATGGCGCCGCAGGCGTGCTGCCTTGCGCATAAAGGATGTCCCGCGGAATCACTTCACTGTCAGGCCGCCTTACAAAGGCATCCGCCTCGCTGATCCTGTAATCCTCCAGGGCTGCATAAAATGTCCCGTCCTCCAGCAGGGACACGGTGATTGCTTTCGTCATTTTCTCTCCGTTCCCAAAGGTTATTTCCATCACAATGACATCGCTGCGCATTTCCTCCGGCAGGTTTGCGATGGTACTGTCCGCATGATCCGTCAGTTCCCGAATCAGCACATTCGGAACCCAGTCGATCACCAGATAACTGTATTCGCTTTCCTCCTCCCCATAAGCCACGGTAAAGTTTTGCGCATTACCGTATTCATCCCGCTTCTCCGTCCAGTCCGAAAAACAGAGCTGCTCCCTTTTGCAGGAGAAACGGACAGATGCAATATCCTCCCCGGCAAGATAGAACATCAGAGGGTGCCCTTTCATTTCCCCGGTATCACTGATGCTTCCCGTATCGAGTACCACCCCTGCCGCAGGGATCTCCTCATCTGTGCCCCGGGCATAGACGATCACCTCGCCCTTATGGGATGGGTTGAAAACAAGGATTCCGCACAGAATATGACGCACACAGACTGTTTTCTAACCCCTAAATACAGAAAATCTGTAAACATTTTGTCTACAGATTTTGTACCTTTTTTATTCCTGCGGGCAATGAGGAAAATATGGGTCCTTCAGCGCAGACGCTGCCTGGAAAAGTGCAGTTCCCGCAGACCCTCCACTTCGTCGCATACCGGTTTCAGCCTGCAGCCTGTGCAGTCCATGGCAAGGTGATTGAAAATATGATCCAGGGAGCCGGTGACAACTTCCATCCTGTCCGCTATTCCAGCCAGCAGCCCGTAGGGAAAATCCGGCGCGGTGACAAACAGTAATGTTACCGCCTTTACCTGGGGATGCCTGTGGTAAGCATCCAAAAACAGCTGCCCCACCCCTGCAAAATCCAGTCCGTCCTGCAATGCCCCGCGGCTCACCCGCACAGGCTCCCTGCCCGCCGAGGTGGATATCCGCATCATAAATCCCCGGGGATATATGTGATACCTGGTATACTCGATCCTGCGCAGAAGCTGGTAAGCCTGCCGGTCATCCTGCCAGCCCCAGTCATCCATATGTAGCACAGTCAGCCGGGCATAGGGGGAATCCGCCTTCAGATCGGGCAGATCCGGTCCGCACAGCAGCAGTCTGTCCGTCTGTGCAGGCTGGGAGGTGTAAGCCAGTGCGCTGACCGCAGGCAGGCCGCTTCCCCCCAGTTCATAGGCCATATCCCGCTGGAATATGAGGCGCTGTTCCTCCTCGGACTGCCACAGGGAACCTTCTGCCAGGGGCAGGACAGCCAGCTCCCTATCGGCCGTCAGTCCCATGGCTTCCCGGATCAGGTCGTCATATAAGTTCATAGTTTCCTCCGGTTTCTACAGGCTAAAGCTTCTTTATCCATGCTTATTTCGTCCTTGTCTGTTCTTTTTCCGTCTGGTTCCGCTTCTGTCTCCGCCAGTCATAATACCTGTTCATCACCGGCGTCATGACAGCGGCGAGCTTCATATCCAGATTGAAAAAATAGATCACAAGGCTCAGCAGAAACAATACAAGCAGGACAGCAAGTATCATCAGGATAATTTTCAGTACAATCATCGGCTTGCTCCTTTCTATGCGCAGCAGCTCTGGTACATCGCTGGTCGACGTGCTTCCCCGGACAGCCGTTTTCCGGTCACTGCCCCAGCACACGCTGCCTGGCGTATTCCGCGGCGCCCAGCGCACCCATCAGCTGAGGGTCAATCTCCAGGTCGATGACCTTGATTTTCAGCACCTTCTCAATAGCGTCCTTCAATCCCGCATTCTTGGCACAGCCCCCGGTCAGGGTCAGGCTGTCGGTGGCTCCAGCCTTTTTAGCCATGACGAAGCACCGCTTGGCCACAGACATCTGGATTCCTGCGGCAATCTCCTCCATGGGCTTGCCCTCCCCTACCAGGGAGATGACCTCGCTCTCGGCAAAAACCGTACACTGGGCCGTGATGGGGATCACATTTCTTGCCCGGAGGGACAGGCTGGAAAATTCCTCCAGGGACATCTCAAAGGCATTGGCCATAGCCTCATAGAAACGTCCCGTGCCTGCGGCGCATTTATCATTCATGGCAAAATCCAGCACCGTACCGTCCCTGTCAACGGCAATCCCTTTCACATCCTGTCCGCCAATGTCGATAATCGCCCGGATCCGCGGGTCTGCCACATGCACGCCCATGGCATGACAGCTGATCTCAGAAATGTTCTCATCCGCAAAGGGCACCTTGTTCCGGCCATAGCCCGTGCCCACCAGGTAGGTCAGATCCTCCGTTTTTTCGAGCTGCGGCACCTGAGCCACAGTCTCCTGAAGCGCCGCTTGGGCGCTGAGCACAGGATTGATCCGGCTTTTCGTAGTCACATGGGCGGCAATATGCCCCGCCTCGTCAAGAATCACACATTTTGTGTAAGTACTTCCGGCATCGCAGCCGCCAAAATATCTCATCTGTTTTCCTCCTGATTGAAACCGCTGCGTAAGCGGCAGAAACTGCCTCAAGCGACACAAACTGCCTCAAGTGACAGTTGAACAAAGTCCTTTCGGTACACCCTACCAGGCGCGCTCATCGTCAAAGTCCTCCAGGCTGGGATCCAGAGGTTCCTCACGCAGCACGGTGCGCATATAACGGTTGACCTCCGTGCGCATGTCCCTTCGTCCCACGCCCCGGGCGTCCATCAGGCCGTGGGTGGCCCAGACCAGGTGGATGCCATGCTGGCGGGCCTCTTCCTCAAAAAGTCCGTGATAACCGGACATGGATTTACAGCCCATGTGGGCGTACATGATCACCATATCTGCATGAAAATACTCACAGTAACGCCATAAATCCGCCACGCCAACCTCATAGCCGCCGTTGGAGCGGCTGCGCATAATCATTTTCTCATATAGATAAGCCAGATCGTAGATTGCTTTTTCCGGATCCTCCGTGTTGACTTCCCTGGTGGAGCAGAGAGTCAGCATATCCACCAGCGGCACAATGCCCCAGCAGTTGGTGAGCCATCCTGCAAACGCCGTGTAGTACGCGGCCTGCACGCCCCAGGTGATAGCCCGGTGGCGCAGTTCCACCGCACAGGGCTCCCTGCGCTCATATCCTCTCATCACCAGCCCAGTGAGCTTCTGATCCCGGCGCAGAAATTCCTTTTCCCTGCCCCCCGCCGCCATATAGACAGCATAGCGATACAGGGACAGGCTGTTGTCCGTGAACTGAGGATAGGGAGAGCGGGACACCTCATACCACTCCAGCAAATGGGCCGTCTCCTGGTTAAAATCTTTCATGGAAGCAAAAAAGGCATTCCAGTCAAAGGTTTCACCGGTCTGTTCCTCAATAAAGCGGATGGCATTGCGGATCTCCTCCGCCGCATACTGCTGCACGCTGTCCTCGTCATGACGGATGGGCACCGCCAGCTGAAAGGTGGGAATATCCATCCGGGCAGCCATAAGCCCGTTGCCCATAAGACTCCCGTCGCAGGTTGTATTGCACTGGACGGCGCATTTGCCGATGCGGGGATAGTCGTCCTCCAAAGACACGCCGAACTCCGCCGCGGGCATGGGGCATACGTCATTGGGTATGCCGTATTCCTGGGCTTTATCCAGATAGTGGAACAGGCTGTCCTGAGCCATCATGGCGCAGGTGTACACCGCCGGAACCTCCACGGACACCCATTTCAGGTTGGGAAAACCGTTCATGATCTCACTCATCATGTTTTCGTCAAAGACCACCAGCCGCTCATTCAGCGCCTTGTCGTTGCCCAGGGCAGGATCCGCCCGAAACATGACGCCCATGCTCTTGCACATGTCCGTGACCACCAGTTCCAGGGCGGTGCGGGTGATGCGCAGCTGAGTGCCCCGCAGTCCTTCCGTATGCCTGTCAAAAAAGTCAGGCACCGCCAGATAGTTCACCATCCAGCGGTAACGGAAAAAGGCCCTCAGATTATTCAGATGAAGCATAAAGCCGATGAGAGTTTTCCAGATTCCCAGCCAATGGACATAATCATACCAGGTATCCTTGAACCCTCGCCATTCCCGGCGCTTTTTTGCCTTTTTGCCGCGGTAAAAGCTCCCCAGCGGCTCACTTCCCATGGTCTTGCCCATATGTATGTTCTCCTCTTTTCCACACCCTGTCAGATGACACCCTGCCAGACGGATTCCTGAATACTGTGCGCTTACTGTCTCTTCATTCTCTTGATCTCCATGCTCTCCACAAAGGCCTGAACCCTGGTACGCAGCTGCCCGGCATTGCCTACAGCGTAAGGGCGGTCAATGCTCAGCACCGGATAGCCGAACTCCTCCCGCATCACCCGGCTGGCATAAGCCCGCTCATAGCCCCAGTAATCGCAGAATTTGATCTGCTGGTAGATAATGCCGTCCGCATGAAAGCGTCTGACAAGGCTGTCCATATACCTGTGCCTCTCCCTGATCTTCTCTGTATTCATAAAGCGGGGGCACTGGCCGCCCTCCATATAATGGCGGCAGATACCGGTGAGCACGTCTTCCCCCTCCCGCAGCCGGATTTCCTCCCTGCCGGGGAAGGAGCCCAGGCAGAAACGGTCAGCCACCACCAAAGCCCCTGCTTCCTCGATCATCCGAATCAATTCAGGGTCATCGATCTCAGAGCCCGCAAGCACCACTCTGGCGCGATACGGAGTGCTCTGATCTGGCCGGCGGTCTGCAAGCTCCGCCAGCGTTTCCTCCAGCAGGGGGATCAGCGGCTGTTTCGGACAGCAATAGGTAGCCAGGCAGAGCACGGCAAACTCATAGCCCGTGATCCGGGGGTTTTCCTCCCTGCGGAAATCCCCGATGGCATGGAGCAGGCGCCCCACCCGGTTGTGCAGTTCCACCGCCTTTGACAGCGCCTCCTCCGAGGTGTCAATGTTGAAATGCCGAGCCAGGGGCTCCAGCACATACTGGCGCATCTGGCGCACATAGTGACCCAGGGCTGTCTCGTCTGATTTCATGGGCACATCCGCATAGGTCACAAAAAAGCCTTCTTTACCACAGAGCTTCAGATGTTCCATGTTTTCCACACACCGGTTCATCTGGGCACAGGAATCCGGCGTCAGCATACAGTCCAGGAACTGATATCCACCCTCAATGGCCCGCTCCAGAATAGCCCGGCAGGCCTCGCACATAATGCTGGTCATATAGTAAGTACCCATCTCCATGGAGCCGGTCCTGGGGGCGCGGAGCCGGACGCTGAAACAGCCCGGCAGATTTAAAAGCGGCTCAGGAATCAGGGAGCAGGTGCTGCCGATGACAATTTCGTTCTGCTCTTTGGCCTGTCGCACCAGGTCATTATAGGATTCCTGCAGCAGGGCTTCCAGATCATAGATATGTTTTAAGTCTTTCATATGTTATGTTCCTTTTCGTTTTTTCTTTTCACCCTAAAGCGCGTTTGAAAATTGCTTGCCGTCAGCTGTGCGTCACGATTTGCGGCAGATTTGACCCGAATGAAGGACAAAGATACCGCAAATCCGTTCGCATCCTTAGAAATACTTTTCACGCTAATCCCAGATTCTCCAGCGCCTGGCAAACGCCCCCCATCATCACGGATTCCTCTGGCATGAGGAATACATTCTGCCCGGTAATATCGAAGGCAGACAGGTCGCTGTCCTGGCCGATGTAAGCCAACACCGGCAAGCCTTCCAGATCCAGGTACTGCTTCACTGATTCGTCCGGCATCCGGTTCACAATCACGCCCAGCTTTTCATACATGACAAGTGTGTCAGCAACCTTTTTAATAGTCTGCACTACCTGTGTCCCCTTTTTGCTGGCGTCCGTAACCAGAACCAGATGGGTTACCTTTTCCATGACCCGGCGGTTGATCTGCTCGATGCCCGCCTCCCCGTCGATCACAATATAGTCAAAATTATCCGCCACCAGGGCGATGATCTCTTTCAGATAAGAATTGATCTTACAGTAGCAGCCCGCGCTTTCCGGCCGTCCCACGGCGATAAAGCTGAAGGCTTCCGTCTCCACAATGGCGTCAAATATATGGTATTTCGCCTCTCCCAGCAGCTCCACAGCGGTTTTTGTGTCCCCGTCCTCCACAGAAGCTACCACCTTCCTGCGGATATCATCGATAGTCAGCGACACTTCGATGCCCAGGGCCGTTGCCAGCCCCACCGCAGGGTCTGCGTCGATCGCCAGGATTTTCTTATGGGGAAATTTTTCCGTAAGCGCCTTCACCGTCACTGCAGCCAGGGACGTCTTGCCCACGCCGCCCTTGCCGGAAAAAGCGATAATCCTTGTCATTCCCATCTTTGTACCTCTCTGTCCCCTTCAGCAGACATCGCTGAAAGTCTGTTTCCCTATTTTTCCAATATATCACACTTCCCCTTTGCATACAAGCTTATATCCGCTACTTACAGGGATCCTGTTTCCTCATTCAGGCAGACTGTTTCCTCATTCAGACACCCTGTTTTCCTCATTCAGGCACCCTGTTTCCTCATTCAGGCACCCTGTTTCCCCATTCAGACACCCTGTTTTCCTCATTCAGGCACCCTGTTTCCTCATTCAGGCACCCTGTTTATCCACTTTTTCCAGGCAAGAGCGCAAATCGCCGCATGGACGGTCACAGGAGTAAATCTATCGCATTGACTCTTGATCCCCGCCCACATTTTATGCTGGCTAAAGACTACTTCTTGCTCAGAATGTGCCTGAAATGCACCTACTATTGATGAAATGCAGGAGTACACAAGGCTTTACTGAAAGGGCAATACGCAGATGTGGATAAGTGCGGAAATCTGTTTGGAGTTACAGTGATGTGCTAAGCTTTGATTGTCAATGGATACCTCCGTTGTATTTAATGTGGTTTGCCGAGCCTGCATTTATGATACAGTGAAAGTTCTGTTTCGGTACTCCGATCATCGCTTTATGCATCTGGTAGTCTCCCCAGCTCTGCCGGGAAATTGATCACTGTTTCATTAAAAGTCAAATAGGATGCGCGCCCTCTTTAGCCACGGGCATTTTGATAAATACGGACTGCATCCTCCCAATTCAATTTTTTTGCAGAACCCGTTCCTGTTCCTGCTGCAATCATACACCGTTTTGCCATATCCTCTATTTGGGCATCCGTCGGGTGTATTCCAAGCTCATTCAGGTTCGTAGGCATCCCGATACTGCGATAAAAATCCTCCATTGCACAAATACCAGCCTCCGCAACTTCTTCGTCTGTGCCATCCAGAGTAACACCCATAACATTCCTTGCATAACGGACAAAGCGGTGCAGACATTCCCCACAAACGTATCTTGCCCAACTTGACCATACGGCCGCAAGCCCTGCACCATGAGTCACGTCAAACATACCGCCCAGTTCGTGTTCCAGTTTGTGGGTCATAAAATCTCCTCCGTCATTTCCGCAGCCGGTAAGGTCATTGTGGGAAATGCTTCCTGCCCACATAATTTCCGCACGGGCATCATAATCTCCCGGATTCTGATGCAGAATAACAGCATTTTTCATAACGGTTCGCAGTAATCCTTCTGCAATGGCATCCGTAATCTCCATATTACCCCCATTGGTAAAGTACCGTTCCATCGTGTGCATCATGATATCCGTACATCCTGACTCTGTTTGGTAATCCGGAAGGGACTTTGTATACTCCGGATTCATAATGGCAAACCTCGGACGGGCAAGATTATCGTCATAAGCACGCTTTTCTCCGGTTTTTTCATTTGTGATTACGCATCCTTTCGATGTTTCGCTTCCTGCCGCAGCAATAGATAATACACTGGCAACTGGAATGCACTTTCTCGCCATGCGTGTATGGTCAAACAACTCCCATACATCTTTCTCGGGCTCTGCCAGCCCATACGCAATCGCCTTTGCCGTATCAATCACGCTGCCGCCTCCGACAGCAAGAAGAAAATCAACGTCTTTTGATTTGCCTATACGGATTCCCTCATAAACCTTATCCAAATGAGGATTCGGTACTACACCTCCCAGCTCACAAAACATGATCTGCGCATCACTGAGGGCATTTTCCACCTTATCCAACAATCCTGACCGTTTCACGCTACCCCCGCCATATACGATCAGAACGCTGGTTGCCCCAAATTCTTTGATCTGCTTTCCTGTCTCATTTTCAGCCTCCTTTCCAAAAATCACTTTTGTCGGTGCATAAAACTCAAAATTGTTAGCCATGATATTTTCCTCCTTTTTAAGCTTTTCAGTGTGCTTTAATACTTGTATTATACAGGGAATTTGTCCGCAAAAATATAATTGTTGAGCCGTAATATAGAACTATCAGGACAGATATGCTACAATGATACTAATAATAAAGACAAGGCAGGTGGACATATGCAGGCTTTTGAAACAGACAGGAATCAAGTAGAAATCATCGAAGGCATGACAACCGAGTATCCTTACTGCCTCCATAAACGTGACCTGACTAATTTTGTGATTCCATGGCATTGGCATGAAGAATTAGAGCTTGGATATATACAGGAGGGGACCAGCAGAATAATGACCCTCGGCGCCGAGTACACAATCCGCCAGGGTGACGGATTCTTTGTCAACAGCAATGTAATGTGCATGAAACAGAATGCTTCTTCAGGCGTAAAAACAATAGAAATAAATCATATTTTTCATCCCGTCTTTTTAAGCGGGCATTTTAAGAGTCGTTTTGAAACAAAATATTTGAATCCAATCATTAACAACAGGCAGATTGAAGTGCATATTATCCGCAGAGGGCATTCAACAGCAAATCTGATATTGAAAAACCTGTATCACTTAAAGGAACTGCAAAGCGAAACAGATTCGGAATTCCAAACCCGAAATATCCTCTCGGAAACATGGAGCCTTCTTATTAAGGAGCTTCAGGAAAACCCTGACAGCCAAGACATTGCAGGAACAGAGCAAACGAATCGTCTGCGCAATATGATAGCATATATCAACCAGCATTACCCCGAAAAAATCACTTTAGCAGGACTGGCAAAAGCAGCTGGTGTCAGCGAAAGGGAAGCCACCCGATGCTTTAAGAAAAACATAGGACAAAGCCCTATGGAATATCTGATCAAATACCGTTTGAACCAATCAAAAAAACTACCGTTAGAAACCGACATGACTATTACCAATATCTGCCAGCAGTGCGGTTTCTCGGATAGTGCCTACTTTGGGAAAGTTTTCCGTAAGTCTTATGGCATAACGCCAAGCGAATACCGTGCCGGCAGTATATAACTGGATTCCGAAAATCAGAACTCTTGAAGTCCGGTTTCTAAACCTTTGCTATTCCGAAAATCGAAATGCAGCAATGCTTATTTTAATTATGCTGAGTATAGTCATACTGAATCAACTCTATCAGTCCTATCCTAAACCCTTCTCTTGCACCATGGAAATGTGCACGTACTGCATTTTCCCTTCTGTAGTTTTCAGCAGAGAGATCACTTCCCAGCCCGCCCCCGGATACATCTTCCTATCATCCGGGATTCTGTATGGCATTGCCGCACAACATTTTCCGGTAGTCATTTCCCCTGGGTGCAAACCGTTACATACTGTTCTGCTCCTTTTCTCTTTTTCAAGACAATACGATACCATCTCTGCCTGAAAAAGCTATCCGGAACAGTTCATAAACCCCCTGCCTCACTGCAGCCTGCCACGCAGCACAATCCTGAATTGTTTCCGGTTAACATTTCCCTGCCTGCTTTTTCCTGGCATTCGCCTTTTTCTGAGCTTTATAAATTATTCTTTGGATTATAAAAACCCGTAAACAGTAATGTTTACGGGTTTTCCCAAGCGCCATCCCTTTGGCACTGTACTCCCCGAGTAGGGCTCGAACCTACAACAACTTAGGATAAGCCGAGTGCTCTACCATTGTATGATATGCAACCGGAAAACGCTTTGCAAAATGTTAAGTCCACTGTCCTCCTGCCTTCTTCCGTTTTCCTGCTCGTTATAATAGGATACATATAACGGCACCACATCTTTAATGTCAGAAATGGCCATTTCGCGGATTGTCATTTTATAAATCTTTTCTTACTCTAGCTGAAATATGCTTTCTTATAGACTCCGTCCTTTATACTGTATGGTCACCACATAGACAGTTTTTTGTGACTCATCAATACGGAAAATGGCGATATAGTTATCAACCAGCAACTGTCTGTAACCCTTTCCGGCATATCTGCCCTCGTTACGCTCTTGGTGGGACTGTGGAAAGGTGTCCAGACTTAAAACCGCTGTCTTAATACGGTCAACTTGTCCTTTGGCATTTTCAGGAGCCAATTTCTCATTTGCAATATATTCGTATATGTGATCTAATTCACGGATAGCTCTAGGGTTAAACTTTACCTTGTATTTATCCAAAATGTTTTTTCTCCAATTCGGCAAAAACTATCTCTGCGTCAACTGTTTCTGCTCCGTTAGCAATTTCCTGCTCGGAATCGAAAATAGCTTGGTCAATGCGGTTCATTCTTGCAAATTTATCATACAATTCACTACTCATTACAACCAGGTCACTATATCCGTTTTTGGTAATAAAAATAGGCTCCTGTTCCTTGTGTGCGATATTTGAAATCTCGGTTGTGTTGCGTAAATCCTTAATAGGCATAATAAGTGGCATAATGTTTCGCTCCTCTCTTCAACATAATTATAGCATAATTATGCCCACTCAACAACAAAAAATTCAACACGATGAAAATATAGTATATAATATAAAGTGAGAAAATAAGAAAATTCAGACTAAAATAACTAAATCACAGTTATTCATATGACAAAATGTGTGTAATCTCGCTTGGGATATTTCCTAATGAAGTTTTTAAAAATTTAGGCACAAGGTCAATATGTTTCAGTTGTTCCAGAGGTATCCAATACAAATGTTCATTATTCTGATCTGTACTAATACCACTGACTATCCTCAGGTCTGCTTCCTTCATTAAGTAGAAAAATACAATTTCCCGATGATTAGCATTGTCAACACTGAAAAAACGCTCTTCAATAAAAACTAATCTATCAATTTCAAAATGATAACCCGTTTCCTCATAACACTCCCTGATAACCGCACTTTCCGAAGTTTCATTTTCCCGTATTCCTCCGCCGACAGTATAAAAACAATGATGAAAATCACTCTTTACAAGCAAAACATAAGTATTTTTTAAAATCAAAGCCGCTGACCGCAAGGAAAATTTTATATTTGGGGTCTCATATCTGATGTCCATACAAACTCCTTTTTAATTTCCTGATTTGTCGCTATCAACTAAACCACAATGATTTATCTTGCTCCTTTGACTTCTCCTCTATCGGCGTATTACCTGCCCTATTGTTGCAAAAAGCCCATAAGCACATCTCTTTATCGGAAAAATTTTTAAGAGTTTCTTCCACTTCGAAAAACAAGGTGCAGTCGCGCCTGAAGTATAAATAAAAATGATTCTTGACTTGCTCTATATCTTTCATTGAAATGTCCATAGCACTCAGAATTTCGTTAAAAATCCGCTCAAAAGATACTTCATAATCCCACAGGTTCATTCTTGTATTGTATTTAGTCAATATCCAATAGACAAGCTGATACTGACTTTCCGAGAAAGTTTACGCCTTTTTCGGAAACGCTTTCAAAAGCGGGCCTGTATAGTTCCGACCAATTTATTTTTTTATCCTCGGTCAGAATTTGCCCAATGTAAACACAACCGCTTTAAGCATAGTCAATTCCCTCCGCTAAATTCCGGTTATGGTTCAATCCAAATATAGTGTTTGTCTGCTGTGACTTTTTCTATTTTCCCTCCATTTGCCAATGCAACGTGGATAGACGGTATATTTTGATTTCGAATGGTTAGCAGTAATTTCGCCACACCAATTTCTTTGCTTTCCACAATCAAAAAGGATAAGAGCTTCTTTCCCAGACCCCTTCCCCTTGCGGAAGGACGAATAGTGTATCCCACATTTCCGCCGTTTTCCAGTAAGGCATCTGTCAAAAAATGCCGCACTTTACCAAAACCTACGGGACAGTTATTTTCCAAAAGCCAAAAAATAGTTGTCGGGACTTTCCATCCGTCAATGACACCAACCTGATCAGAGTTTTTAGCTGACCTTCTTAACCATTCCTTGTATTCATCATAAGTTTTGTTGTTCACTGAATTGATGAATCCATTTTCTTCTGCGGGTAATTCCTGAAGCATTTCGTAGATATCGCATCCATCATCTATGCTAAGTTTTTTGATCTCCAAACACATAACAACACCTCTAAACAGATTCACACGCCAAAACGGTATTCCTTATCTTCCTTTTCATTTGCAACAAGCCCGAATTTTTCTATGATCATATCTGCCACTTCATCTGGACAAAGACCTGTATTATCTATCTTAATATGATTCTGAAACCACATTTCTCTATCATTTGAATTCAATCTATGCCTTTCAATGTCTCTTAATAGATTGGATTTGCTCCATGCAATATCCCTTTTTGATGCTTTTCGCTCCATTCTGTGAGGAGTTTCATTTCTCTCAAGTCTTGCTTCGAGGCTTGCACTTTATTCGGCAAAATAAAAATTCCCTCCATTCACTGTAAATAGATCCGCCACCTTCGACAAATACGACCGCTCCTGCGGCATCTCAAAAGCACAAACATATGTGAATATCAAATCGACATCATGCTTTACCGCAAGTTCAAAAGCCTTTTCTCTAAAGGCGGCGTTAAACTCTTTTTGTGCCGGAGTTCCAAAGCCAAATATCTTATCAGACACTTCTATGCTGTCATGGTTCATCATCATGTTGTACTTCAATTTATCCCTTAGATTTTCCGCAACCATCATTTTCCCTACTGCTTGAGGCCCACATATTATAATCAAATTTGCCATGTTAAAATTCTCCACAAACTCTTGTTTTTGCCGCCATCGGCAACACCAAAATCATATCATACAATCAATTAAACTCACAATATATCAATCATTGTGAATAAAGCTGTTTTTCTTTTTCACTCAGACTAGCTACTGTAACTCCCTTACTTTTTGCATATTCTCTAATTCCCCTCAAATCCAGCTTTACTTTCGGAAGCTCGCTCATCATAATCAGTTCCGGCATGGTTTTAATCTACTCGAAATAATTTTCGTAATCAAATTTCCTCATATCCATTCATAACCATACCCCTCCCTCAACTCTACCGCCTCTTCCTCATAAAATGCAATTGACCGTTCCCTGTTCTACAATGGGGGTATATTTATTATATCCCATCACTTCCGCCCATACAATCATAAATTTCTATGGAGGTAGCAGGAGGATTTCCTGTTCCCCATCCGAACTCACCAATTCCATAGCATCTAACCTCAGTATGCAACGCAATCCCGAATTATTTCCGGTTAACATTTCCCTGCCTGCTTTTTCCTGACATTCGCCGTTTTCTGATTTTTACAAAATATTTTTGGACAACAAAAACCCGTAAACAGTAATGTTTACGGGTTTTCCCAAGCGCCATCCCTTTGGCGCTTTACTCCCCGAGTAGGGCTCGAACCTACAACAACTCGGTTAACAGCCGAGTGCTCTACCATTGAGCTATCGAGGATTAATGGCCTGCCTCTCGGGGTGATCCCCTGTCACAGGCCGCAAGGTACTTCCTTCCTGTGGTAACCTCGTACCCTCAAAACCGAACACTGACTCCCTTAAGCACTTATCGCCTGTACTGACTTCCCTGACTTCCTTCCTCTGGTCAAGCTTTCGATTGATTAGTAAGTGTCAGCTGAGCACATTGCTGTGCTTA
>CAOKWI010000062.1 GCA_948473115.1 uncultured Lachnospiraceae bacterium
ATGAAATCCACTGCCTACGAAGACTATGGCGCGAAGACGCAATTCGCGCCATAGGAACTGTGAAAATGACTTTTTTCACAGTTCCGTAGTCGTAGTTGGCAGTTAGTTCAGATCCGCGTTGCCCCGTCCGCGTAGGACAGGACAGTATGGCGCCGCCGTCCCTTTAGCCAGAAGTCCCCCACCAACAAGCCGCCCGGCACGATCGGGGCTGAACTGTTACACCTTTTTATTTTGGAGTTTTGCATTAGGGGGTGGAAAAATTCTCCCATTCGCTTTCCTTAAAGCCTACAAGCACCTTATCCCCATCCACAAGCATCGGACGTTTCACAAGCATACCATTCGTGGAAAGTAATTTTAACTGCTCCTCTTCGCTCATTTCCGGCAATTTGTTTTTCAGATCCATTTCTTTATAGAGCAAACCACTGGTATTAAAAAATTTCTTCAATGGAAGCCCGTTTTTTTCATGCCATGTCTTTAATTCTTCATAAGAAGGATTGTTCTCTACAATGTGCCGCTCTGTATATTCTACATGGTGCTCATCCAGCCACTTCTTAGCCTTCTGACAAGTCGAACATTTGGGATAACATATAAATAACATTCTCTCTACCACCTTTCATACTGCTTAACCGTTAAAATTTCCGGGTAACCTGACTACATAACGCCAGCCATATACTCCCTGTATTCCTCCTCGCTTGCAAACAGGATATAGCTGCCGTCCACCAGTCCCATGTAACCGCTCTGTGTGAAATAACCTTTCATAAAAATACCTCCTATTCAGAATCTGTTTTGCTCCGTTCTGAATAGAAGATATCATTTTATGAGGGTAATAAAACTCCCTTAAACTCTTCCAGAAGTTCTTCCGTCTTACTCAGCAAAAGCTCCGCATCCGTTTCCACCAGCCCTGTTTTCTTATACTTATAGGTGAAGAAGGGATTCCCGTACGCGGTAAAGGTGAGGCTCTGCCCAAATTTTCCCAGTATCTCCGGGATCCCCGCAGGATCGATGGCCGCATCCGGCCGGAAGGTAAAGGCGATCCTCTCGTTCTTGCCCTTGATCTCCGTCATGTAAAGCCCATGGGCCGCCACACGGATCAGTGCGATCCTCAGCAGGTTGTCCACCGCCCTGGGGATTTCACCGAAGCGATCCAGCAGCTCATCCTTCATATCATCCCGCTCCTTACTGTTCTCAATGCCCGCGATGCGTTTGTAAATATCCAGCTTCTGCACCTCATTGACAATATAAGTATCCGGAATATAGGCATCCACATCCAGATCGATCAATGTGGCGAAATCCGCCGCCACAGTAACGCCTTTCAACGTCTGGACCGCCTCATTCAGCATCTTACAGTACAGGTCATAGCCCACCGCCTCCATATGGCCGTGCTGACGCACGCCCAGCAGGTTTCCTGCTCCCCGGATCTCCAGATCCCGCATGGCGATCTTAAAGCCGCTGCCCAGATCCGTAAACTCCCGGATGGCTTCCAGGCGCTTCTCAGCGACCTCCTTCAGCATCTTATCCCGTTTATACATGAGGAAGGCGTAGGCGGTGCGGTTGGAACGCCCCACCCGCCCCCTCAGCTGATACAGCTGAGAAAGTCCCATATTATCCGAATCATGGATGATCATGGTATTGACATTGGAAATGTCCATGCCCGTTTCAATAATGGTGGTGGACACCAGCACGTCAATCTCCCCGTTGATGAAGTCGAACATGATCCGCTCCAGTTCCCGCTCCTTCATCTGGCCATGGGCGAAGGCCACCGTCGCCTCCGGCACCAGGGCGGCGATCTTCGCCGCGATATCCGCAATGTTGTTGACGCGGTTGTAGACGTAGTAAACCTGCCCTTCCCGGGCCAGTTCACGGGAGATGGCCTCCCGCACCAGCTCCTCGTTATATTCGCACACAAACGTCTGAATGGGCAGACGATCCTCCGGTGCCTCCTCCAGCACGCTCATATCACGGATCCCGATCAGGCTCATGTGGAGCGTTCTGGGAATGGGCGTGGCGGTAAGGGTCAGTACATCCACATTTTCCTTCAGCTTCTTGATCTTCTCCTTGTGGGTCACTCCAAAACGCTGTTCCTCGTCAATGATGAGAAGCCCCAGATCCTTGAATTTCACGTCATCGGACAACACCCGGTGGGTGCCGATGACGATATCCACCATGCCCTTCTGTAATTCCGAAATGGTCTTTTTGATCTCCGCCGCCGTGCGGAAACGGCTCATAAGCTGGATGTTTACCGGGAAATGACTCATCCGCTGGACAAAGGTATTGTAATGCTGCTGGGCCAGGATGGTGGTGGGCACCAGATACACCACCTGCTTTCCCTCCTGTACCGCTTTAAATGCGGCCCGAATGGCGATCTCCGTCTTACCGTAGCCCACGTCGCCACAGATCAGACGGTCCATAATCTTAGCGCTCTCCATATCCGCCTTGGTGTCGGCGATGGCCGCCAGCTGATCCTCCGTCTCCTCAAAGGGAAACATCTCCTCAAACTCCCGCTGCCACACCGTATCCCTGCCGTATACATAGCCCTGGCTCTGCTGCCTGATGGCATAAAGCTCCACCAGGTCCTTCGCCACTTCGTTGACCGCGCTGCGGACTTTTGTCTTGGTCTTTTCCCACTCTTTGGAGCCCAGCTTGTTCAGCTTGGGCTTCTTCGCCTCGGAGGAAGCATATTTCTGGATCACATCCAGCCCCGTGGCAAGGACGTAGAGATTGCCGCCGTCGCGGTACTCTATCTTGATATAGTCCTTGACCACGTTCTCCATCTCCACTTTCTCGATCCCCTGATAGATGCCAAGGCCATGGGTTTCGTGCACCACATAGTCTCCCACCTTGAGTTCGTTAAAGTCCTTGATCTTCTGTCCCTGATAAAGCTTTTTAGACTTCTTCTTTTTCTTCTCAGAGCCAAAGATATCCGTCTCGGAAAGCACCACAAATTTTAGAAACGGGTACTCAAATCCCTTTCCCACATACCCGTAATAGGTCAGGACCTCCCCCGGCTGTACCGTGCGATAGGGATCCTCCGTGTACACAGCCGCCAGCTCCCTGTCCCGCAGATCCTCCGCCAGACGCTTTGCCCTGGTCCTGGAGCCGGACAGCAGGAGCACCCTGTATCCCTTTCTCCGGTACATTGCCAGATCCTTTACCAGCGCCTCAAAGCTGTTATGATAGGACGCAATGCTGCGGGATGCCGCGTCCAACTTTATCCTGGGCTTAAAGTATCCCGCCCTTCCCTCCATGGCGGCAACCGTCACCACGCTTCCGCCGCTCAGGGACGCCGCCACCTGTTCCCCGCTGTAGAGGATATCCATCTGGCCCGGCAGGATATACCCCTTTTCCGCGCGCTGCGTCATGCTCTCCCGAAATTCCAGCTCCACCGCATCCGCCTGCTCTTTCAGGCGCGCCGGCTCCTCCAGGAAAAACGCAGTTTCTCCCATTGTCTTCAAAAGCTCCGGCAGGGTCACCATCTCTTCATAAAAATAGCGAATGTAGCTTTCCAGATTGACCTTGCTGTGAAACTCCAGGAGCTGTTCCCGCAGCTCCCTGATCTGGACCGCAATCCTGTGGGCCTCCTCCGGGCAATGGCGGTCGCGAAACAGCTTCTCCTGCTTTGCCGCCTCCTGCTCCAGCCTTTTCAGCCCCGCCCTGATCCTGTCCTCGTCCAGCACAAATTCCGTGGCCGGAAATATGGAAATACTCTCCAGCTTTTCAATGGAGCGCTGGCTCAGAATATCAAAGCTGCGGATGGACTCCACCTCGTCCCCCCACAACTCGATGCGGTACGGATTTTCCTCCGTCAGGTCAAATATGTCAATGATGCCGCCCCGCACGGAAAATTGACCCTGGCTCTCCACCTGATAGCTTTTCTCATATCCCATGGACACCAGCTTCTCCGCCAGTTCCTTCTCCTGGAGGATGCCTCCCTTTTCCACGTCTATGACATCCCTCTCACGGTCCCACAAAGCCTGCGGCGTCATCAGCGCCGCATATGTGGTGACTATAGTGACGGGCTTTCTTTCCATCAGCCTGCGGAGCGTTTTCACACGCTCCTTCACCAGCTGATTCCCGTGGATATCTGCCTGGAAAAAGATCAGATCCTTGGCCGGGTACAGCATGACATTCCTGTCATAAAACTTGTATTCCTCGTATAATTCCTTCGCCTTTACATCACTGTAAGTGACGATGACTTTACACTTCAAGCCATCGCTGATGCCATAGATCATATGAAGCTTCTGGGAGTCCACACAGCCGGTCAGGGCGACGGACGCATGTCCCCCCGCCACCGCTTTCCGGATGCTGTCAAACTCCGCCAGTTCCTGAAGAGGCGCCAATAATGCCTGCATTGTCATACCTTTCTGTTATACTCATTCATTGCCGTGTCCGCGTCTTCCGCTATCATCATCCGGATGGCATCGGCCGCGCGTCCTGCCGCCTCATCCATGGTTTCCCGCTCTCGGGGAGGGAAATGCCCCAGCACATAGTCCGCCAGATCCCATCCCCTGGGTTTTTCCCCCACGCCCATCTTCACCCGCATGAAAGTGTCATGTCCCAGGTTTGCAATAATGTTCTTTAATCCGTTATGTCCCCCTGCGCTGCCCTTTTTACGGATCCGAAGCTGTCCCACGTCAAGGCTGACGTCATCAGAAACCACGATCAAATCCGTGGTTTCGTCCGCCTTATAATAATCCAGCAGCGCCCGCACACTCTCTCCGCTGAGGTTCATGAAAGTCTGGGGTTTGGCAAGGATACACTTTTCTCCTGCGATCACGCCTTTGCCGATGATGGCTTTATGCTTTTTTTCCAGCACGCCGATATTTTCCTGGTCGGCCAGCCTGTCGATCACGTCAAATCCGATATTATGCCGGGTATTTTCATAATCCCTGCCGGGATTCCCCAGACCTACGATAATGTACATACTGCTGTTTTCAACCTTTCACCCAATTATTATCTAGCAGCAATCTATTACCACATTATTCAAAACGATATTTTCCGCGCAGCTTTCCGTATAACCGATTTCTGCCCTGAAATAGGAGTCCTCCACAAGCAGATCATGGATGGGAAGCTGCTTTAACCCTTCTATTTTGATCGCCTGTTTTGCACTTGTACAGTTAATGTTGCGCATTCTCACGTTCTTAAATTCAGGCACATCCTCCCGGGGCGCCTCCTCCGGGTTTTCGTCTATGGAACCGTCAGAATTGGACAGCACATATCCCATGGTAAAGATAATCGCCTCATTCACAATATCCGTCATGTAAATATTGTTGATATCAATATCCTCCACCACACCGCCCCTGCCAAGGGCGCTCTTAAAGCGGATCCCCACGTCTGTCCCCACAAAAGTACAATTCTCCACAGTAACCCCGCGCACGCCCCTGGACATCTCGCTGCCCACCACAAAGCCGCCGTGGCCGTGATAAACCACACAGTCATGGATATACACATCCTCCGTGGGAACAGGAATCTTCCTTGCCACGGCATTCTTGCCCGATTTCATGCAGATGGCGTCATCTCCCACGTCGAACTGTACGTCATGGATATGCACCCTGCTGCAGGATTCCAGATCCAGCCCGTCGCCGTTCTGGGCATAGTAGGGATTCCTGATGCTGGCATTGCGGATAGTCAGGTTCGTGGTAAACAGGGGATGTACATTCCACGCAGGGGAATTTTGGAACGTCACACCCTCAATGAGCACCCTGTCACACTTGACGATACTTACCATCACAGGGCGGAAATAATCATAAAATTCCGCCGCCCTCTTTAAAGCTGCTTCTATGTCTGCATCAGGGGAAAGCACATCCGGTTCTCCCTCCGTGGCGCCCCGATAGATCGTTTCCGTGGGCATCCAGATGCCGCCTTCCTTACCCGCCACCACACAGGGGCATTTCTCCAGGCACTGCTGCCACTGTTTCTTCGTCACCTTCATTTCCTTCAAAGGTCTCCAGAGCTGTCCGTTCCCGTCGAAGATCCCGTATCCGGTGATGGCGATGTTCTCCGCCTCCCTGGCATGGATGGGGGATACGGTGCGGATGCGCGGCTGCCCCTCATAGTCCGCAAGGAATACTGGATATTCTTCCGGATTCTTGTCGAAAGACACCAGCGCGCCCTTCTCCGTATACAGATTGATATTCGACTTTAGCTCAATGGGACCTGTGAGCCAGACGCCCGCGGGGATCACCACGGTTCCGCCGCCTGCCCGGGAAGCCGCCTCAATGGCCGCCGCGATGGCTTTCGTGTTAGATTCCTTTCCATTGGGCACTGCGCCATACTCTGTGATCACAAAACGCTTTTCCGGAATCTCCGGCAGTTTTACCTCTACTGTTTTCATAGATATCCTCCTTGCTGTCCATTTAGGCAATTACCCATAACATCCATTCCACGTTCAATGGCAGATGCCTCCTCGCTTCATGGCACGTCTGTTATTTACGGCAGTTTCTGTATATTTTCGAACTCCACGGTCCAGTTTCCGTCCTTGGGGAAACCGGGCAGTTCCCTGCCGCATCCCTCATACCCTGCGGCCATGGCCGCCACTGCCAGCAGCAGGGAGCCGTTTCCGGGCAGATACAGGGGCAGGTCCTTCCTGCTGACCTGCATATTGTTTCCGCTGGCCAGATAGCAGTTTTTCAACGTATCCTTCAGCAACAGCCTGACGGCAAGCTCCGGCTCATCCAGACGCACTGCGGTCATGGCCATCAGCGCGAAATCCCAGCCCCATAAGGTGGGATACTGCCAGCACTTTTCCACCAGATGTAAGGTATTCCGCATAGTCTCCGGATCTACCCGGTCACTGTCAATCAATCCATATGCACCCAGCATGGACGGATGATCCCTATTATACAGCGTAAACGTGTCAGGACAGTTTCCATGGGCCAGGTATACACCATCCTCCGCCGCCAGTTCTGCCATATGGTCAGCCACCTCCAGCCATTTGGCATCCGGCATTTTATCCAGGCGCTTCGCCCATTTCGCCGCGATCCGCAGCGTAAGCCTCCAGTACTCCACTTCAAAGGCAGGATTTACCGTGTCGGTTTCCTTATGGCACTCCTGGACAGGGATCACCGGCGCAGGAATATCGTAGCATCCATGTCCTTCATTCCACACCACGAAATCCGCCATGAACCGCGCAGTCTCTTCCACCACAGGCCAGTATTCTTCCAGGAACGTCTGTTTCTTTGCATTGCGGTACTGCATTTCCATCATGTATATAATATGGGGCTGCTGCCAGACCAGGAGCGGTGCGATGGGGGAGGGTGCGTCCACGCCTTCCACTGCCACCATTTTGGGCCAGCGTGCACCCTGATAGCCGTTCCTTGCCGCATTCTCCATCGCCTCAGGCAGATGGTCCCTGTACCATTTCAGGCTGCGCTCCAACAGTTCACAGTGATTCCAGAGGGGCAGCCATGCACAGTGCCAGAGATACATCTCCAGATGCATCTTTCCATACCAGCTGTTACAGGTAAGCCCGGTCTCCTGGGGCGGAGTGGAGCCGCTGCAATTGGCCGCCATCAGGTACTGGGACAGGATGATCCTGCGCTCCAGTTCCCAGGCCCGCTTATCCCTGCTTTGGTTCAGACGAATCATGCCTCCCTTTTCCCAGAAGTCCTTCCAGCCCTGGCGGCTTGCCTCCATGATCCGAGGGGCGGATTCCACCAGCTTTTCCAGACGTACTTCTGCCGAGTCCGCTTCTTTCGTCATCCCGCCATCCCCAATGCCTTTATCCTCCGCCGCATATTGCCCGCATACACTGTCAGCCGCGTAAAATGCGGCTGACAGTTCAAGGACACCGCTCTCTGCCTTCACAGTCAGGGTGTGCCTTGAAAGCTGTTCCCTGATCTCACCGTTGGAAGAAACCGCCACATAATAGCAGTCCCTGTCCAGCTGTCTTTTCAGCAGGATTCCCTGTTCCGTGCTGCCCAGGATCCCTGTGGTATGCAGTTCCTCCGCCTTCCAGTCAGATGCGGTAATGTCGGGGGAACCATAGGGAAAGCACATCTCCACTGTCAGGCTTCCATCTGCCAGGGCCGGGCTCTCCACCAGAAATGCCAGCTGGTCCTGTCCCTGATTATGACATGCCGTCCGTACTTTACATGGAATACCATCCAGCGCAAAACTGCTTTCCAAAATACCCTCATATAGCTTCAGTTCCTGATGAATCTCTGTCAGCTGCTCCGAACGGATCGCCTCACCTTTATAGCGAAAGCCGATCCTTGCCAGGTTTAACCTGTGAGGGTTTTTCCTGAGCCACTGATAGACTTCCTCATTCCCCGCAAACTCCTTCTTGGGATAACCCACATGCCTGCCGTCACAGACATCATATTCCGTCATCTCCAGATCTTTTAGGGTATACTCATATCTCACATCACTTACAGGCTTTGTATGCCAGCCCCACTGGGACAGAGTGCACAGGGGCAGTACATCATATTCCTCATACAGCGTCTGCATACCTGTAACATCCGCCGTAAATGCAAATTCGCCATTTCCCACTGTGAGGGCGGATTCCTTATCCATCTCCTCCAGCACCGGATTATGTCCGCTCACCAGTTCTTTTCGGTCAATCATACTGATACCTCCAAAGTTAATACTTTCCATCGTGGTTGAATTGGATCCTGCACTATGCCACTTTGAATCATATCATCAATAGTCCAAAATATCAATCTGTTGAAACCGTTTTATGAAAAATCAAGTAACAGTTCGGCCGAAGGCTGGACTGTTACAAAACAAGAAAGCACTTCTCAGGGTACGCATATTCCCCCCTGTAGTTGGATGCGTTGTAAGGAGGAAATTTCACAGGATGATAAGTCTGAGGCTTCGGATTATCCTCCTGGGTATAAATATACATACTGTGATAATCCCAGCATACCAGTTCCTCCCGCTCATCGCCAAAAAGATTTATGGCTTCACAACACAGCGTTGGGTGCCCGTCATCGGGGAATGCCACCGCCCTTACGCCATCCCCGTTCAGCAGGCCGCCTTTCTCCGGGTCCGCATTGGTAAGGATCAGTTCCACACCGCTGCCGTCCCAGTTCACGGGCGTCACCAGATTGCCGTTCCTCTCGTTTTCCATCTCCCAGATCTGGTTTCCGTCCGCGTCATAGAGATAGATCACGCCCTGGTGTCCCCAGAAATTAGTCACCGCGATCTGAAAGCCTTCCCTGTCCCTGCAATAATGCGCCACGCTGACCCTCTGGGCATGGCCGATCAGATCCCTTGCCACAATGTTTCCCTCAAAGTCACCGATAAAAAATCCCTGGGTTCCGGACACACAGGCAAAGTATCCTCTGTCGTCCCCCCGGAACTTACCCATGACAATCTCGTCCGTGTGATCCGTTTCCATCGGATAACTCCACAGCTTCTTTCCCTCTGCGCTGAGCATATTGTAACCCACCAGCACTTCGTCCTTACCGTCCCCGTTGATATCCACAGGCAGGGGACAATGCCCCGTATTCTTATCGCTCTGGTATTTCCAGAGCAGGTTCAGATCTTCATCCAGCGCATAGACCCGGCAGTACCGGTCCTTGATCAGGATGTCCGACGGCCTGTCCTTTCCCCTGAAATTACAGATCCTGATACCGTCCGGATTGATTCTTTCAAAGGCATATGTCTGAAAGGGGACGCCGATCAGGGTGCTGTCGTCCTCGTCGGAATACGGTGTCTTGACGGCCTTTTTCACCCTTCCGGTAGCTCCCTCCAGGATCTGTATCTCAAAATTCCGCCCCACGATAACCTCGTCCGCCCCGTCCCCGTCGATATCATACACCTGAAAGGGCATATCTGCGGATACTTTGCCATGTTTTTGACTGTTTCCGGAAGGCTCCCCCAGCTGCCACAGAATGTTCCCGTCCAGGTCAATGGCCGTAAGGCAGCTGATAAACCCATAGGCATCCCTGCTGACGCGCTTCTGCATCTGCGCCAGCACCACATACCACTGATCCGTACCCGTCAGATGGCCGAAACGGATCTGCCTGGAGGTGCCGAAATCCTTTAAATCAATTTGCTTCCAGAGTTTCATCCGGGGATGGCATGACATTTCTGTCATTTCCTGCCGCCGTCTCTCTTCCTGCCTTGCCTGAAGCTGCGCTGCCTCCCCTGCGGACACCATGGCCTTCACATCCGTAAAGCGGGTTGGACAGTCAGCGGTAATCCCAATCTTTCCTCCCCGTTCCGCCAGTTCGCTTTCCGCCTGGAGAAGCAATTTCCCGTCCACATAGCAGGCGATCTCTTTCCCATTGCAGTCCACGCTCAAGTGGTACAGGCTGTCGCAGTCATGTACAAACTCACATTCCGCCAACAGAATCAGTTCTTCCTTGTGCCGGTAGGAAAGCTCCGCCCTGTCCTTGTCCCGCAGGGAAAACACAAGGGTGTCTATGCTGTTGTTCATGCAGAACGCCAGCCCCGCCATTCCCTTTTGGGATAATCTCTGTATGGTCACGGAAGCCTCATAATCCTTCCAAAGCCTGTTCCCTGTTTCCAGTGTGGGGAACATACGGTGGGGGCGGTTCTTCTCAATCCGCATGGATTCCATGAAATGGATCCCGTCCAGCTCCGTGATGATCCAGCTGGGGCCTGTACCATTATAGGTGTAATTACAGACCTGGTCCACCCAGTTGCCATAGTACCCGTCCTCCACAATATAGTGATACTCCCCTGTGGCCGTATGCTCCGGGTCAAAGGGAAATTCCCCTATGGCAAAATCCCGGAAGTCCTCCCTGCATAGGGTCTGATCTTTTTTCATAATGTTGTCCTTACCTTTCACACCCATATATCAAATGTAGCACATCACAAAAACGCATGCAATTACTAGTACATCGTTGCATTAATTCCTGAGTAATCAGCACTCGCTGTTCACGTCATCACTGCGTTGGTCTACGCTCCGCTTCGGTCCGTGCTGGACGTGTGCCACTGGCACACAGCACCGTCAGTCAACAATTGCTTTAGCAATTTGACACCGCATCGCCTCCTTCCTCCGCCTTGCGCTGGCGCAAACATCAAGCACTGATTTACTTCAGGATTAACGCAACGATGTACTAGTGATACAGGATTAAACCGGACAAAAAATCAGGCTACCTGAAATCTTATAAACGGAAAAGGATATCTGGTTCAGCTTACAAAAAATGGTAAAAGGTTGTACCATCATACTGTTTCCCCTGACATATGCAAGAAAAAAGCATGCCATATTCTAATGCACGCTGTAAGGGTTTCTGTTTCTATTATTCTTTTCCTACTTTCTGAATCGCCCTGCATCATTTTGCCACCCTGCATCATTCCCTACGCTTATTTTAAACACTGATAACAAAGGATTCGTTATCATATGGAATCAAAGTATCATGTGTCATAAACTTCATACTTTCTGATTTTGCCTGCGCAAGCAAAATCCTGTCAAAAGGATCTTTATGTAGCGGGGCTTCCTTTGGCCGTACCAAAGATTCTAACTCAGCCACATGTTTATTAAATATAGGCAGCGAGACAAAGCCATTCTCCTCACATCCTTTCTCCAGGTATTTCCCGCTAAATAAAAATGTTTCTGGATGTGCCATATGCTTAATCGTCATCTCCCACACGGAAGCGGTACTGTAATAGATTTCATTGTTCTCGTCAAGTATCATTGCTCTGGCTGTATTCGTCAGTTCCTCCGAATCCAGTACTGCCCATATTGCAATATGTGTATCCAGCAAAATTTTCATCAATCATCCACCTCAAATAATCTGGCAATTTCATCATTGCACTCGTCTATATCATGATCATCCACAATAAATTTCTGCCCTTTCATACTTCCAAGCCTGCGTTTTTTTCCCTGTATGGCAATGCCATAATTTATACCCACACTCCTTGATTCTGACGGCAGCACAAACCGCTGTATCATATCAAGAATAAATCGCAGGCTATCATCCGAAAGCCCCTCCAGAGATTGTGTGATCTGATTCTGCAACGTTGACATAACAGCCACCACCTTTCTACATGATATGGCAAACATATATCTGATTTAATCTTTATCTCCTGTCACCGTTTTATTATACTAAAGAAACCGCTTTTTATCAAGGATATCCAAACTTTTCCGCTTTATCCGAGTTAGGAAGAAGCAACAAGTAAGAAGGGACACCCGAATCTCAAGTGTCCCTTTCACTCTGTCATAATCAATCTTAAATTCATTAACCCTTTACTGCACCAACCATTACACCCTTTGTGAAGTATTTCTGCAGGAAAGGATACAATGCAAGGATAGGCAATGTGGAAACGATGATGGTCGCATACTTGATGGTTTCGGAAAGCTGTTCCACGTCATCGGCTCCCACGCCCGCATCCGACAAGTCTGCCAGAATCAGGATCTGTCTCAATACCAGCTGCAAAGGCTGTTTGCTCTTATCCTCCAGATAAATCATAGCGTTAAACCATGAGTTCCAGTGTCCTACGCCATAGTACAAAACCAGAACTGCGATGGTAGCCTTACACAGCGGAACCAGGATCTTGAACAGGATCGTTATATGTCCTGCGCCGTCCAGCTGTGCCGATTCTGTCAGTGCCCCGTCAATACCTGACATGGCCGTTCTCATGATAATCAGGTTATAGGTACTCACCGCACCGCTCAGGAGCAGAGCCCATCTGGTATCATACAGACCCAGTTCCTGGATATTCAGGTATCCAGGGATCATACCACCGGAGAAGTACATGGTAAACATAATAAATATCGTAAAGAAGGTCTTGCCGGGTAGCTCCTTCCTGGAAAGGAAATATGCTGCAAGCAGTGTCATAATGATATTGATAAAAGTACCAAGTCCCACATAAATAATGGTATTGCCATATCCACGCCAGATGGAAGCCGTATTAAACACGCGCTCATAAGCCGATGTACTGAATCCCAGGGGCAGAAGGATCGCGCTCTGGTTACCCATCAGCAGGGTGGACTTACTGAAGGATGCACAGATTACATACCAGAAGGGATAAAGGCAGGCAATCATGAACAATGTCATTATGATAATATTGCACACATTGAAGATATTTTCACCACGGCTGTGCTTTACCTTGGGGCTGGAGTCCATTAAATCCAAATTTTTCTTAGCCATATTCATCTGCCTCCTTACCACAAACTGGTCTCTGTGGTCTTCTTACTGATCTGATTAGCAAGAATAACCAAGATAAAGTTAACAACGGAGTTAAACAGACCTACCGCCGTGGAGAATGAGAACTCACGGCTGATCAGACCCATTCGGTAAACGTATGTGGAGATAATATCAGCCACCTCGTAAATACCTTCATTGTACAGCAGGATCGTCTTCTCATAACCGACGCCCATGATCTGCCCCACACGCATGATCAACATGATAATGATGGTAGGCAGGATGGAGGGGAAGGTTACATGTACCGTCTGTTTCCAGCGGTTTGCGCCGTCCACTCTGGCCGCGTCATAAAGTTCGGAGTCAATACCGGTCAGCGCCGCCAGATAGACAATGGATCCCCAGCCTGCGCCCTGCCAGATATTGGATATTACGTAGATTGGAATCCAAAGATTCGCTTTTGACAGCATATTCGAGCCGTCATAGCCAAACGTAGTAAAGAAATGGGTAATGAAGCCATTAGCGCCCACAAACTGACGGATCATGGAACAAAGCACGACCATGGATACAAAGTGAGGCATATATGTAATGGTCTGAACCGCCTTGGAAAACTTCTTGCTTCGCAGCTCATTGATCAGCAACGCCAGAATAATGGGAATCGGGAAGCCGATCAGCAGGGTGGCAAAACTCAGCTTCAGCGTATTCTTCAGCAAACGCACGAAATAATATCCGCCGAAGAAATCCTTAAAATGCTGCAGTCCTACCCATTCACTTCCAAATACGCCCTTTCTGGGACTGTAATTCTGGAAAGCGATGATAATGCCGTACATAGGTTTATAATGGAACAGTACATAATAGAGTATCACCGGAAGAACCATCAAGTAGACCATTTTGTTCTTCTTGATCAGCTTCCATGTGCGCGCCCTGAAAGCTTTCTTGTCGATTGTAGCTGCAGGCGCTGAAGCATTGTCTTTCTTCATTCCACATTCCTCCTATAAATATTGGGAGTAAAAGAGCCCGCCGCTGTCCGTACAGCAGCAGGCTCCATAAATCCTTATAATCTCTCAGCCAATCCTGTCAGCAAAGATTATCTAGCATTGAAACGCTCCAGAGCTGCCTGCTCAATCTTAATAGCATCCTCAATACCCATGCCCTTCAGCTGCTCAACATACTCATCCCAAGTAGCATCGAGGTCTTTCTCACCGGTAAATACTGCGGAACGATACTCATTTGCAGCAGTACCGATCTCAGACATGATTCTCTTATACTCGGAGGTCTCGTCTGACGTCAGGGTAACGGGAGGCATGATGGTCATCTGAACATCAGTCTCATCATTCCACATATGCATAGCTCTCTGCTGCTGCTCGGTTGCCCAGTAAGCGATGATGTAGTTAGGATCCTGAACGAAAGGACCACTCATGTTCGCACGACCCTTGTTAGCCATTGCAACTGCGATGGACAGGCCATCAGGGTTGTTCATGATCCAGTCACTATAAGTAATAGTGCCGTCAGCGTTTCTGGTATAATCTGTACCTTCCACACCAAAGTTAATGATTTCATGTCCAGCCTGGCTGTAGCTGAAGTTCAGGAATGCTGCAGCGATTTCAGGATACTTACAATCTGCGGTAATAACCGCCTGTACCTTTGAAGTGATTGCGTAGTCGGTAGAACCGCCTGCATAATGGATCTCATCGCCTGCCTTCAATACAGGGAACTGTACGCCGGTCAATTCATAATCCGCGCCGTAAGCATCGGGCTCCTTCTTCGCATTGGTGTTCCAGGTACCGATCTGTCCGCCGCCTGCACCGTAGGTAACAATAGAGATAGGATCTGCGGATACTTCCTTAGCGGTCAGCATGTTTGCCTGACGGGTCTTGCTGTCGTTGGTCAGAATGTCTGCATCCAGGATGCCTGCTTCTTTCCATGCCACCATCTGAGCCAGCCACTGCTTGTAGCCCTCTTCCATATTGCCGTACTTAACCTCACCGGTCTCGTAATCAACATACATACCAGCACGAACATTGTACGCGCTCAGGCACAGCTGCTCCAGGTTGCCCCAGTTCTGTGTGGTGATGGGCTTGGAAACATTCATCTTATCCTTTACATCGGTCAGAACCGTTGTCCAGTCGTCAATGGTTACCAGTTCATCAATGGAATGGCCTGCTGCTTCAATAATGTCCTTACGAACAATAGGTCCGGATGTGGTCTGCAGGTAAGCGTCACCACGGGTGAAGGGGAAGCAGTAGTAATGACCGTCATCGGTCTTGACAGCTTTATCCAGAGTCGGGTTATCCTGCAAATACTGCCACAGGTCAGCCGCAGGGCCGTCGGGTGTAATATAGTCATCCAGCCAGATCAGAACGCCTTCGCTCTCTGCCTGTGCAGGGCCGCCGGTGTAGGAAGATGTCCACTCCCACTCAATGATGTCAGGCAGCTCGGTGCTGGAAGTCATCAGGTTGAATGCGGTATCCGCATCGGAAGTAGGTCCGATAAACTCAACGGTAATACCCGTCTTCTCCTGCCACAGCTGTGCCCACTGGGTCATCTGTACGGACTCTGTGGTCTCAGGATTGTTTGCTACGTTTCCGGGTAAGGACAGCCAATACTTAAGAGTAATGCCATCAGCGCCTTCATAAGGATACTGGATGTAGTTACTTCTGGGTGTTGTCAAGTGGCTGGGCTTGCCCTGCTCTGCCTCGCTCAGTGCGGGAAGCAGGCCGTTGTCATCAGCAGCAGGTGCGCTGGAATCAGCAGCTGCGCTGGAGTCAGCAGGTGCGCTGGACTGTGCAGTAGACTCCGAACTGGGGGGGGTACTGCTGGATGCGTTGCTGTCATCGCCACCGCCGCAGCCAGCCAGCATGGAGACTGCAAGTACGGAAGCTGTCGCAACAGACAAAAACTTCTTCTTCATTTTTTTTCCTCCTGTTTTCGCTCATAAAAGCTTGATTTATGTACATTTTGACATTATCAAAATGTAAGTACTTTCATAGTATATAACAAATGCACATAAAAAGCAATGTTTTTTATAATATTTTTTATATTTTTTTTAATTTTTTCTGAAGCCTTGTTAATTTTTAGTCAATATGCATCTAAAATCAGCTTCCTTTTTTGTCACATTTGCCCTGTCTCCTCCTCCGGGAGTGCAAGTGCTTTCACATAATTGTCAAGGATCGTCCTCTGGATATGGTCCCTGGTAGAAGAATTGATGGGATGGGCAATGTCCCTGTATTCCCCGTCGCTGGCCTTCTTGCTGGGCATTGCGATAAAGAGGCCTTTATCGCCTTCTATGACCTTGATATCATGCACAACAAACTCCTCATCCAGTGTGATGGAGACGATCGCCTTCATCTTTCCCTCTTTTGTGATTTTCCGCACTCGTACATCTGTGATCTGCATAACTTTACCCCCTTGGTTCCAGTACCTTTTATTGCCATAATACATTTGATTGTTACATCTGATTTTATTTCAGCGATACATTTTGCCGCTATATTACGTATCTGTCATTGCGTTCCACCACGATACGGATCCTGCCCGGCTCCTCGGTATAGGTAGAATTTGCCCTGATCGTATCCCGGCTTTCCACGATGCAGTTTTCAATCCGGGTGTTGTCCCCGATATACACATCGTTCAGGATGATGGAATTCCTGATCACACAGTTGTTGCCTATATAGCATTTCTTAAACACGACGGAGTTCTCCACGACACCGTTCACAATGCAGCCGCTGGCCATCAGGCTGTTCCTGACCTGGGAACCCACATTATACTTCGCGGGAGGAAGGTCGTCCACCTTGGAATAAATATCAGGGTACTGCTTAAAGAAGTAATCCCTGACTTCAGGCTTCAGGAAGTCCATATTCGCGCCGTAGTAGTCTTCCACAGAGGCGATGTTCCTCCAGTATTCCTTCATCTTGTAGCCGTAGATCCTCTTCACATCCTTATAGCGGATCAGGATATCCCTGACAAAATCATATCTGTCCTCCTCCGCACATTTCTCGATCATCTCGATCAGCTGGCGGCGGCGCATCACATAGATCCCGCAGGAAACCGTGCGGCTCTTGGCCAGCAGCGGCTTCTCCTCAAACTCCTCGATCCGGCTCTCCTCATTCATGCGGATGGTGCCGAAACGCTCTATGTTCACTTCCGGATCCATATCCCGGCAGACCACGGTGATATCCGCCTTCTTCTCAATATGGTATTCCAGAACCTTATTGAAGTCCATCTTATAGACGCCGTCACCTGACGCGATGACCACATAGGGCTCATGGCTGCTCTTTAAAAACGAGAGATTCTGGTATATGGCATCCGCGGTCCCTCTGTACCAGTTGGCATTCTCCGCCGTCACCGCCGGGGTGAATACAAAGAGCCCCCCCTGCTTCCGCCCGAAATCCCACCATTTCGAGGAACTCAGGTGCTCGTTCAGGCTCCTGGCATTATACTGCGTGAAAACCGCCACCTTCTGGATATGGGAATTGGACATATTACTCAAAGTAAAATCAATGCTGCGGTAACTGCCGGCTATGGGCATGGCACAGATGGCTCTTTTCTGAGACAGTTCCTTCATCCTGTGATTGTTGCCGCCCGCTAAAATAATTCCGATCGCTCTCACTACTGTTCACCTGCCTTAATCAATGTTTTGCCGCTTGCAAGAGATGCATCTGTATAGTCTGCCATCCTGGTCACCCCGAAGATCACGGAGTTTTTACCTACCGCAATGCCGTCAGGGATCACGCTCTTCTCTCCGACGGTCACAATGCCGTGATTGTAAATATGGGGTGCCGTCTCGTTCTCTGCTTCTTCGCCCACGCCCAGTCTCACATTACTGCCGATCTCCACATCCTCCGCAATAATCGCCTTGTTCAGCTGGCAGTGATCGCCGATCTGGGTCCGGTTCATGATAATGGAATCGCGGACCACCGTGTCTTTCCCAATAGTGACGCCGCATCCGATCACGGAGTTATACACCTGTCCAAAAATATTGGTGCCCTCTCCGATAATACTGCGCTCCACCACGCTGTTCTCCGACAGGTACTGGGGCGGCTGGATCTCGCTGCTGGTGTATATCTTCCAGTATTCCTCATAAAGATTGAATTCCGGGACAATATCGATCAGCTCCATGTTGGCTTCCCAGTATGAATTCAGGGTGCCCACATCCTTCCAGTATCCGGTAAACTCATAGGCATACAGGGGCGCCCCCTGCTCATGGCAATAAGGGATCACATGCTTGCCAAAATCCAGCGCCGGCTGATCCGCCATGGCGATCAGCGCGTTTTTCAGCGTCTTCCAATTAAAGATATAGATACCCATGCTGGCCAGATTGCTGCGGGGATGCTCCGGCTTCTCCTCAAACTCCGTGATCTTCCTGTTTTCATCGGCGATCATGATGCCAAACCGGCTGGCCTCCTCCATGGGCACCGGCATGACCGCAATGGTTACCTCCGCCCCGTTGGCCTTATGGAAATCAAGCATAACCTCATAATCCATCTTATAAATATGGTCGCCGGAGAGGATCAGTACATAATCGGGATGAAAGCTTTCCATGTATTCCATGTTCTGGTAAATGGCATTGGCCGTACCGGTATACCATTCGCTGTTACTGCTCTTTTCATAGGGGGGAAGCACGGTGACACCGCCGATATTGCGGTCCAGATCCCAGGGGATACCGATTCCGATATGTGTATTGAGCCTGAGGGGCTGATACTGTGTCAAGACGCCAACCGTATCCACCCCGGAGTTAATACAGTTCGAAAGAGGGAAATCAATAATGCGGTATTTTCCCCCAAACGCTACAGCAGGCTTTGCTACCTTGGAAGTCAGCACTCCCAACCGGCTGCCCTGTCCGCCTGCCAACAACATGGCAATCATTTCTTTTTTAATCATGTCATCACCTCTATCTAGCCTTTTGCCTAATTGGGATTTAGGTGTACAAATTATACCACACTACCACATGAAATGGAATATTTATTCTACAAAAATGTCATTTTCTCCTAATTTGTCAGATATTTTTTGTCTATTATGCATAACCATGCTTCATTTGTATTCATTTTTCGCCGTCACTTTTTATGTTTTTCGTTTTTCAATCCGCCTGCCCTGTTTTTTCTGTGTTTTCTATTTGTTTTTTGTGTCCCATGTGCTTATAATAATAGTGATATAAGTATGATCAAAGAAAGGAAGCACAGCTAATTATGTATCAGATAAACTTTTCACAGCCTTCCTCCGTTTACTTTGTAGGGATCGGCGGCATCAGCATGAGCGGCCTGGCGGAGATCCTTGCGGACGCGGGCTTTACCGTTTCCGGTTCTGACCGTTCCCGCAGCGCCATCACCGATATGCTGGTGTCAAAGGGGATCACAGTATTTTATGGACAAAGGGCCGAAAATATTACAGACAATATTGACTGCGTGATCTTTACCAGCGCAATCAGCAGCGACAATCCCGAGTATATCGCTGCCCATCATAAAAACATTCCCTGTCTCACCAGGGCACAGCTCCTGGGACAGATCATGAAAAATTACGATACCCCCATTGCCGTCAGCGGCACCCATGGCAAGACCACCACAACTTCCATGCTCAGCGAGATACTGCTTCAGGCGGATCTGGATCCCACCCTGTCCATCGGCGGTATTTTAAAGACCATCGGCGGAAACATACGGGTGGGGAAATCCGGTTATTTTGTGACCGAGGCCTGTGAATACACCAACAGCTTTTTAAGTTTTTTCCCGAGAATCGGCGTTATCCTTAATATAGAGGAAGATCATCTCGACTTTTTCAAGGACCTGGCCGACATCCGCTGTTCCTTCCGGAAATTTGCCGCGCTGCTGCCCGAAGACGGCTGTCTTGTGATCAATGCCGGAATTCCGGACTATCAGGAAATTGTGGGGGATCTCGCCTGTAGGATCGTTACCTTCGGCACAGCACAAGGATCTGACTATTATCCCTCGGATATCGCCTATGACGAGAAGGGCAATCCGTCCTTTACCCTGCACAGCGCAGACGGCTCCTGTACGCAGGTCGCCCTGCAGGTTCCCGGGGAGCATAACATATTGAACGCCCTTGCCGCCGCCGCAGTGGCCGACCTGCTTTCTATCGAGAAGGACTGTACGGTCCGCGCCCTCCATGGCTTTGCAGGAACGGACCGGCGGTTTGAGTACAAGGGCTCCATCGGCGGTGTCACCGTCATAGACGACTATTCCCATCACCCCACAGAGATAGCCGCCGCGCTGAAGGCTGCCGCCCGCTATCCCCACAAAACGCTCTGGTGCGTATTCCAGCCCCATACCTACAGTCGTACCAAGGCCTTCCTGAAAGAATTTGCGCAGACCCTGGCGCTGGCTGACAAGGTGGTCCTGGCAGATATCTACGCCGCCCGGGAGACCGATACCCTGGGGATCAGTTCGGAGATACTGCAGAAGGAGATCTTGGCATTGGGTCGGGAATGCTATTATTTCCCTTCTTTTGATGAGATAGAAAATTTTTTACTGGAAAATTGCCTAAACGGTGATCTGTTGATAACTATGGGCGCCGGCGACGTCGTAAAAATCGGCGAAACGCTTCTCGGAAATTAATTGTCCACATTATCCACAGAATCGGAGAAGGAAATGCCGTTCCGACTCTGTGGATATCCTGATTTATTATGTGGATAATCCTGATCTGCAATTTAACACTACCTCACGCTTTTTGATAAACTTGTCCACACTGTCCACATTATCCACATCATTTGCCACTTCCGGCACCCGCCGGGTTTTCTGGCAAAATTACTATTTCTTTTTACAAAACCTTATGCTATACTTTGACTACTTTTAAAGAAAGAAGGAAACCACATGGCGCCTTTAACGATCTACAAGGACTGCGATATCAATTCCACTGCCGTATCCAACCTTTTCATTGACGAATATATGGGAGCGGCCAACGATGCACAGCTGAAGATCTATCTTTACCTTCTGCGCATGATGAACGCGCAGCTGGCTACCAGTGTGTCTGATATTGCGGACAAGTTCAACCATACCGAAAAAGACGTTGTACGCGCATTGAAATACTGGGAGAAGCAGGGGCTGCTCAGCCTGGACTATGATGAAGACAAAAACCTGGTAGGTATTCACATCATAGACCTTTCCTCGGACCAGATTTCCGGCAGGAGGTCAAAGCCTGCGGCAACTTTTGTCCCCGTCCCCACTCTGTCTCCGGTGGAACGGATGCCAAAGGAGTCTTATGACAACCGTTTCCCCGACGGAATGCAGGATACGTCCCGCTATGAGAAGCCTGTATATACCGCAGACCAGCTCCGTGAGTTCCGGGACCGTCAGGAGACTGCCCAGCTGCTGTTTATTGCGGAATCCTATATCGGAAAACCGCTGACACCCTCGGAGGTTAAGTCAATCCTTTTCTTCACGGACACACTTCATTTTTCCGAAGACCTGATCGACCACCTGCTCCAGTACTGCGTGGAAAGAGGCAAGAAAAGCTTCCGATACATTGAAAAAGTAGCCATCAGATGGGCAGAAGAGGGCATTACCACCCCTGAGGAGGCGCAGGCCATCTCCGCCGGTTATGACAAAAGAGTATACTCTATCATGAAAGCCCTGGGGAAGAACAGCGTGCCCACGGATGCAGAGCTCAGCTTTATCAACCGCTGGACAACCGATTACGCCTTTGATCCGGATATTATTTTCGAGGCATGCCAGCGCACTGTGCTGAACACCGATAAGAATCGTTTTCAATATGCAGACAGGATGCTTTCCGCCTGGAAAGAGCAGAATGTGCGAAGCAAGGCGGACATCATAAAGCTGGATCAGGCATATCAGAGAAACAAAAAGACAGGCAGACAGTCCGATACCGCTCCCCGCGGTTCGGTAAACCGGTTTAACCAGTTCACACAGAATACATATGATTTTGATGCCTTGGAAAAGAAATTATTAAGTAATTAATCAGGGAATGCATCCAAAATTATTTATTCAGGAACCAGTGTTCCTCAGAAAGGAATCCCTATGGCATTAACCAATTCCCAATATGAATCGATCATGAGGGGCTATGAGCGCAGACGCGATGCCAACCGTTCCCTGCTGGCATCCAGGAAGAAGGAGATCTACAACAGGATCCCCGGCTACGAGGAGCTGACCGATTCTGTCAGTTCCTTCTCCGTCGATGCCGCCAGACGGGTTCTTTCAGGTGAGGACGATGCTTTATCCCGTCTGCATGACACCCTGGCGGATATCTCCCACAGGCAGAAGGAAATGCTCTCTGCGGCAGGTTATCCCGAAGACTATCTGGAACCGGTCTACGACTGTCCCGACTGTCAGGACACGGGCTATGTGGAAGACGACGGCGGGCGGAAGGAAAAATGTCATTGTTTCCGCCAGCAGGAGGTTTCCCTTTTATATGACCAGTCCAATATCAGAGAGGTAATTGCAAGGGAAAATTTCTCGACACTCTCCTACGACCATTATCAGGGTGAAGACCTTCTCCACTTTAAGGCTGCGGTTTCCACCAGCCTGAATTTTGTACAAAACTTTAAAGAGGACTACCACAATCTCTTTTTTTATGGTACAGTAGGTACTGGGAAAAGCTTTTTATCGGGCTGTATTGCCAACGAACTGATAAAGCGCGGACATTCCGTCATTTATTTCAGTGCACTGAACCTTTTTGAATGTCTGGCATATTACAATTTTGATTCCAAAGAAAAAGCAAAGCTGCACAGCTTTTTGGAAGACATTTACGGCTGTGACCTGCTGGTCATCGATGACCTGGGCACGGAAACCACCAATGCCTTCATCAATTCCCAGCTGTTTGCCTGCCTGAACGAGCGGCAGATCAGCAGAAACGCCACCGTCATCTCTACCAACCTGAACCTGGAAGAATTGCAGGCGCGTTACTCGGACAGAATTTTTTCGCGCCTTACCAGCAATTTTACTTTTTGTAAATTGACAGGGGCGGATATTCGTATTTCCAGGCTGTGACCCAGGGAAGTTCTGATTGAATCAGTGTTTCCCCAAAACCGACACCATCTACCAGAAAGCGAGGACATTTTTTCATGGGCAACCGAGAAGAAAAACGAAACCTGGAGACAATTCCCGTTGGTTCTCTTGGAATCATCTCATTGGAGGGCTGCAGGCCCCTGGGCGAAAAGGTCGACAAATTTCTTGTAAAATGGAGGGCGGAACGGGAAAGCGAGCACAAAGATTCCCTGGCCTTCTCCGGCTATCAGAGAGATTCCTATCTGCTGAGCGCCAAAGTGCCCCGTTTCGGTTCCGGCGAAGCAAAGGGAATGATCCTGGAATCCGTGCGCGGAACCGACCTTTACCTGTTGGTGGATGTCTGCAATTACTCCATGACTTACTCCCTGTGCGGACATGAAAACCATATGTCCCCGGATGACCATTATCAGGATCTGAAACGAATTATCGCCGCTGTAGGCGGCAAGGCACGCCGTATCACAGTGATCATGCCCTACCTCTATGAAAGCCGCCAGCATAAAAGGTCTTCCAGGGAGTCCCTGGACTGTGCGCTTGCACTGCAGGAGCTGGTCCGGATGGGGGTGGACAATATCATCACCTTTGACGCCCATGATCCCCGTGTACAGAATGCCATTCCCCTTCACGGCTTTGAGACGGTACAGCCCGCTTATCAGTTTATCAAAGGACTGCTTCGCAATGTGAAGGATCTGAATCTGGATTCCAGACATATGATGGTGATCAGCCCTGACGAGGGCGGTATGAGCCGTGCCATTTACATAGCCAATGTGCTGGGACTGGACATGGGTATGTTCTACAAGCGGCGCGATTACACCAGGATCGTCCACGGACGCAACCCCATTGTGGCGCACGAGTTTCTGGGCACAAGCGTGGAAGGCAAAGATATGATCATTATAGATGATATGATTTCCTCCGGCGAAAGCGTACTGGAGGTGGCCGCCGCGCTAAAAGCCAGAAAAGCGCACCAGATCTTTGTCTTTGCCACCTTCGGTCTGTTCACCAACGGACTGGACAAGTTCGATAAGGCATATGAATCCGGTATCATCAACAGGGTTCTGACCACCAACCTGATCTATCAGACTCCGGCATTGCTGGAGCGCGAATGGTATATCAACTGCGACATGAGTAAATATATCGCATATATCATTGATACCCTGAACCATGATTCCTCAATCAGCGATCTGCTGAATCCTAACGAAAGAATCCAAAGCATTGTTGCGAGATACAAAAACGGCGAGCTGTAAGGTTCACCGTTTTTGCTTGTCCTTTTTTGGCAGTCACAAAGCCGAAAACATTTGTCAACCGCTTCATTTTCCGGTTGACATATCAAGGTTTATATTATATATTTTTATTGTCAACCTGATCTCCATTCAGTTGACAATAAAAAATCAGCGAGGTAATCATCATGAAATTTAATGTAAAACAATTAGCGTTAGTAGGACTTATGTCGGCCGTAATCTGTGTGCTGGGTCCCTGGGCATTGAATATCCCTGTCAGTCCTGTCGCCATTTCACTGGGAACGCTTGCTATTTATTTTGTCGTTTCCGTGCTGGGGATGAAGCTGGGAACAATCAGTGTGATAATTTATATTCTACTTGGGTTGGCTGGGCTTCCTGTATTTACCAATTTTACTGGTGGTCCCGGAAAACTGTTCGGCCCCTCCGGCGGTTATATCATTGGTTATATTTTTCTCGCATTGATCGCAGGCTTTTTTGTGGACAAATTTGGAATGAATCTGCCTATTTACTTTGGCGGCATGGTTTTGGGTACGGCCGTACTCTATTTCTTTGGCACTGTCTGGATGGGATATCAGATGGATCTTACTTTTACGCAGGCGTTGATGGCCGGTGTCATTCCTTATATCCCAGGCGACCTCATAAAGCTGGTAATCGCCATGGCTGTGGGCATGCAGGTCCGCAGACGGCTGATACGGGCCGGACTGATCTGAACAATCCGCTTTCATGCATTCCGTATTCCGCAGACAGCTTCTTCCGATACAGGGTATAGATTATCTTCCGATATACATAACGGGCAGAATGATTGAAAAGCTATCATTCTGCCCGGTTTTTATAAATCATCTTACCATATAGAGTATCTTGCAGTGCTATATCTGCATAAACGAAATGTCTGTCACGATACCTGGGAAAGCCCTAACGGTATGTATCATACAGCGTAACCACATTTCCCAGGGAATCATACATGGTGATCTCTCCACTGTTGACAGGGATCACCACCACAAAGGGTTTTGTAGGATCTATCTCTATTGTTTTTTTCTCCACTCCGTCATCCACTTCGATCTTACTTACCTTATCCGCATTCATGGAAAGTAACGCAATTCCTATATCATCATATACCATGCCGCGCACACTTTCGCTGATATAGGCATCCCGGCCTCCCTGGTTGAAAAAATAACCATATGAGGTTCCCTCTTTTTTCAAATAAATGGAATATACACAGTCCCTTGTTTCCACATCATAGAACAGCATCGCGCACAGTCTATCATTGATCGCCTGCGCCATTTCCCAGTCATTTGCTATATTTTGTTCTTCCCTGGCATTTTTCTCCAGGCTTCCAGCGGCAACCCCGATAATGTTCGCATTCCAGATAATGACAAAAGCCAATAAAATGATTACCAGGACGCCAAGAAAACCAAATATTCTTCCTATTTTCACAAAAATGTCCTCCATCCATGCTTTTACATTTTTGCCTAGTATACCACAACTTATCCCTTTTGTCATGCATTTACTACAAAATGGTATCTCAGTTCGTAACAGTTCAGCCCCGATCGTACCGGGCGGCTTGTTGGTGGGGGACTTCTGGCTAAAGGGACGGCGGCGCCATACTG
>CAOKWI010000063.1 GCA_948473115.1 uncultured Lachnospiraceae bacterium
CGCTGAGGAGGGGGCTTGCCCACCTCGTTAGGAATGGGAGGGCTGAACTGTTACTTACCATTGCAGTATACACGCCCCATAAGTCAGTCCCGCGCCAAACCCGGAGAGCGCCAGCGTCATGCCCGGAACCAGCCTGCCCTGCCGGTTCAGTTCATCCAGCAGGACGGGGATCGCGGCGGAAGACATATTGCCCACCCTGTCCAGATTCATAGGGAACCTGGAAATATCTGCCTTCAGTCTCCTGGAAATCCCTTCGATGATACGGCGGTTCGCCTGGTGAAGCACAAAGAGATCCACATCCTCCACCTCCAGGCCGGCCTGTTCCAGCGCCTCCTCTATGCTGGCGGGCACCTGACGTACCGCAAAGGCAAACACCTCCCTGCCGTCCATCTGCACATACCGCATAAAGTCCCGTTCCCCATGGTAGGGATTCTCCAACGGCCTGCTGCCGCAGGCCAGGACATTCCCCCTGTGGCCGTCGGAATGCTGCACAAATCCCAGCACCCCGCCGCTCCCGCACTGTTCCACCATGACGGCGCCTGCGCCGTCCCCGAACAAAATGCAGGTTCCCCTGTCCGTCCAGTCGACGAGTTTGGACAACACCTCCGTGCCGGCGATCAGCGCATTGCGATAGATTCCGGCAGAGAGATAGGCGCAGGCCGTATTCAGCGCAAACAAGAATCCCGCACAGGCGGCATTCAGGTCAAAGGCCACGGCGTTTTCCGCCCCTGTCAGCTCCTGCACCTGACATGCCGTGCAGGGAAGCGCCATCTCCGGCGAACAGGTGGCAACCAGCAGAAGCTCCACCTGGCCGGCCTCCCTTCCGGCATTTTCCAGCGCCCTTCTACAGGCTTCCGCCGCCAGGGACGCTGCCGTCTCCCCCGTGGAAATGTGCCTGGCGCCGATGCCGGTCCTCTCTCTGATCCATTCGTCCGAGGTATCCACCAGCTTCGTCAGATCCTCATTGCCCACCTGTTTGTCAGGCAGGGCGCTTCCCGTCCCGATTATTTTCATTGACATATCCGTAATCTGCCTTTCTGATTCCAATTGTCTGTCCAATTACCTGTCCAACTGTCCATCCAACTACCCTTTTCCATTACCGGCACAAAGCCAGCCACGCTCGAAACCCTCGTACATCATTGCATAGGAATGCAATTTTGACTTCGCGGTGCCGTATGGCCGAACTGTTATGCCCTGTCTCATTACTCGCAGAAATAGCCTTGCGTTTTCACACGACAACCGTGAAAGAATTCATCTGCACAGTTCCTCAGAATTTCCGGAACCGTGCATATCTCTCCGCGGCGATCTCCCCGCCGCTCTTCCCGCGGTATTTCTCCAGAAAGCCTTTGATCTGTTCTTTCAGATAACCGGCGATTGCCTCCGCCGTGCTGTCGTCCGCACCGCCGAACTCCGGTATGATCTGTTCCACCACATGCAGCTGCTTTAAATCCTGGGCAGTGATCCTCATCACCTCGCTGGCTTCCTTCGCCTTGCCGGAATCCTTCCAGAGAATGGACGCGAAGCCCTCCGGCGACAGGATGGAGTACGTGGCGTTTTCCAGCATCCATACCTCATTTCCCACACCGGTGGCAAGGGCACCGCCGCTGCCGCCCTCCCCGATAAAGATGCAGAGCACGGGCACCTTCAGGGATGCCATCTCCATCAGATTGCGGGCAATGGCCTCTCCCTGTCCCCGCTCCTCCGCCTCAATGCCCGGGAACGCCCCGGAAGTGTTGACAAAGCTGACGATGGGTCTGTTGAACTTCTCCGCCTGCTTCATCAGGCGCAGCGCCTTGCGGTAACCCTCCGGCATGGGCATGCCATAATTGCGCATCTGGCATTCCTTCATATCCTTGCCCTTATGATCCGCGATGACCGTCACCGGCTGTCCGTCCAGGAATCCGATGCCGCCGACGATGGCGGGGTCGTCACGGAAGCTTCTGTCCCCATGGGCTTCCACAAAATAATCAAAAATATGTTCCATATAGTCGCAGGCGGAGGCACGCTCCATACGCCTGGCCGCCTTTACCTTCTCCCACGCATTTGTGGGGCGCACCTTCCAGACCTGCTCCTTCAGGATCTCATTCAATTCAAAATGAGATTCCGTCCCGGGGGTAAAGGCAGCATATTCCCCTTCCCTGCACTGGTGCGACTTGATCAGGAAATAAATGGTCTTCTTCAGGTTTTCCCGTTTCACGATACCGTCTATGATGCCATGTTCCTGTAAAAACTCCGCTGTCTGGAAACCCTCCGGCAGTTCCTGTCCGATGGTCTGTTTAATGACCCGGGGGCCTGCAAACCCGATCAGCGCACCGGGCTCCGCCATGATAATGTCGCCCAGCATGGCGAAGCTTGCAGTCACGCCCCCGGTGGTGGGGTCTGTCAGGATCGTGCAATACAAAAGCCCCGCCTCTCCCAGCTTCCGGATCGCCGCGGAAGTCTTCGCCATCTGCATCAGGGACACAATCCCCTCCTGCATGCGGGCGCCGCCGGAGCAGCAGAACAGGAATACGGGCAGTTTCAGCTCTATGGCCCTCTCAATGGCCGCCGTGATCTTCTCGCCCACCGTATGTCCCATACTTGCCATCAGGAACCTGGAGTCGCAGATACCCAGCACAATATCCTCCCCGAATACCTTGCAGCGTCCCACGGTAACGGCCTCGTCCAGCCCCGTCTTCTCCCTGGCGTCCGCAAGCTTATTCTCATACCCCGGGTAATCCAGGGGATTGCGGACAGGCAGATCGGTGAACCAGGGCTCAAAGGTGTGGGGATCCGCCACCATCCTGATCCGGTTGGATGCCTTCACCCTGAAATATCCGCCGCACTCGTAGCAGATATACTTCTTTTTCACCACCCTGGCTCTGTCCACCATCTTCCCGCACTTGGGGCATTTGATCAGATACACGTCCCCCGTCTGAGGCTCCTCCGCCTTCTTTTCTTCCTTTGACATTTCCGCCTCAGTGTCGCTGAAATGAATGTCATGGTATATTTTGCTGAATTTCTTTGAAAAAAATTCTCTCTGTTTTATTCTGCGCAGCTGCATTCCCATACCTCCTGCTTATTGAGTGGTCTCGGAAACTCTTTGTGCCCAGATTTGTGAGATGATTTTTTGTCAGAAGTGCACAAATTTATGAGGCGTACGTGGAACGTACGTTGATTAAATTTGAGTGCTTCTGGCGGAAAATCAGCCGCAAAGATGGGTGCAAGGGAGCTTCCGAGAGTGCTCTTATTGAATGGCAAAGGTCAGTTCCGCCTGTGCCGCCACCTTACCGTTTACCTTTGCCACAGCCTGACCGATCCCTATGGGGCCTTTTACCTTCACAATGGCGGTTTCCAGCTCCAGCACGTCCCCGGGAAGTACCTTCTGGCGGAATCTGGCCTTATCGATTCCTGCAAAATAAGCGGTGTGCCCCTTGAACTCCGGCTGTGACAGCATTGCAACCGCACCCACCTGGGCCAGCGCCTCCAGGATCAGCACCCCGGGCATCACGGGATTACCCGGAAAATGTCCCTGGAAATAGGGCTCATTGGCGCTGACGCACTTTTTCCCCACCGCCCGCACTCCCGGCTCCAGTTCCTCAATGGTGTCGACCAGTAGAAAAGGATGTCTGTGGGGAATGATTTCCATGATCTCTTTATTTGTATACACTGACATATCTATCTCCTCACTGGCGGAACCGTTCCGCCCGCGCCATTATGCCAAACCGTACCTGTACGGTTTTAGCCCATTCTCATCGACTGCCCGTCACCCTGTGTACTTTCCGATCAGGATGCTGGCGTTGTGGCCGCCAAAGCCCAGGGAATTGCTGAGGGCATAAGGCACTTCCTCCCGATACGCTTCCTTACAGTAATTCAGGTCCAGCTCCTCCTCCGACTCCATTAACCCCACTGTCCTGTGAAGAAAGCCTTCCTGGATTTCCCTGACGCAGGCCACAAATTCCACGGCTCCCGCAGCCCCCAGGAGATGGCCTACCATGGATTTGGTGGAATTGATTCTCAGATTCCCCGCGTGCTCCCCAAAAGCCAGCTTAATGGCCCTGGTCTCAAAAAGGTCATTGTGGTGGGTGGCGGTTCCATGGGCGTTGATATAGGTCAGCTTTCCAGGTTCCACGCCGCCGTCCGCCAGGGCATTCAGCATCGCCCTTGCGGCGCCGGAGCCGTCCTCCGCAGGGGAGGTAATGTGGTAAGCGTCGGAAGAACAGCCGTAGCCCAGCACTTCCGCGTAAATCTCTGCCCCCCGCCTCCTGGCGTGTTCCAGTTCCTCCAGGATCACAATGCCCGCGCCCTCACCCATGACAAAGCCGCTTCTGTCCCTGTCAAAGGGGATGGAACATCTCTCGGGATCCTGGCAGGTGGAAAGGGCTGTCAGGGAAGTAAAGCCGGCTATGCCCACCGGGCAGACCGCGCCCTCCGTCCCTCCTGCCACCATCACATCCGCGTCCCCGTATTGAATGGTGCGGAACGCCTCGCCGATGGAATTTGTGCCGGTGGCACAGGCTGTCACCACATCGATGCTCTTGCCTTTCAGGCCGAAGGCAATGCTGACATTTCCGGCTGCCATATTCGAGATCATCAGGGGCACCAGCATAGGGCCGACCTTGGAGGGACCCTTCTCCATCAGCCTTCCGTGTTCTCTCTCCAAAGCCTGCAGGCTGCCTACTCCGCTGCCTATGGAACAGCCCACCCTGTAGGGATCCTCCTGTTCCATCTGCAGACCGGCGTCTTCCATGGCCTCCCTGGAAGCGGCGACGGCGTACTGGCAGAATAACTCCATGCGGCGGGCAGATTTTTTATCCATATAATCCTCCGCATGAAAATCCTTGACCTCTGCCGCCAGCTTACATTTATATTCGGTTGTATCAAAACGGGTGATCGGCGCAAAGCCAATCTTTCCCTGCTTCACGCTGTCCCAAAAGCTTTCCACGCTGTTTCCGATGGGAGTGATGGCGCCCATCCCCGTCACTACTACTCTTCTCTTCATATTTACTCCTGTTCTCATATACACAATCCGCCGTCAACGCAGATCACCTGCCCGGTAATGTAATCCCCTGCGTCCCCCGCCAGGAATGCCACCATCCGGGCGATATCATCTGTACTGCCCATCCTGCCCAGGGGGATCGTCTTCACCGCATCCTCCCGCACCTTTTCCGGCATGGCACGGGTCATTTCCGTGTCCACAAATCCGGGCGCCACGGCATTGACACAGATGCCGCGGCTGGCCAGCTCCCTCGCCACGCTCTTGGTCAGACCAATGAGCCCCGCCTTGGAAGCGGAATAATTCGCCTGTCCCGCATTGCCCAGGATGCCGGAGGCGGAAGAAATGTTGATGATCTTTCCGCTTTTCTGCTTCAACAGCTGCCTGGAGAGATGCCGGATAGTGTTAAACGCGCCTTTCAGGTTGGTGTCCAGCACCTGGTCGTAATCGGCCTCCGACATGCGCAGGATCAGTCCGTCCCGGGTGACCCCCGCATTGTTTACCAGAATGTCGATGTGGGAATGCTTCGCCACAGCTTCCCCGATCATTTTCCCGCAGGCTTCAAAATCGGACACGTCACAGCCTATCGCTTCCGCCCTGCCGCCGTCCTTTTCGATCTGTTCCACCACCGCAAGGGCACGCTCCCTTGAACCGTTGTAATTTACCAGGACCAGTGCCCCCTCCTTCGCCAGGGCACAGGCAATCGCACGCCCGATCCCCCGGCTGGCGCCGGTCACCAGCGCAACCTTATCTGTCAGCATCTTCCACCTCCTGCACGCTGCCCAATACCTTCTGCAGATCCGCCGGCGTTTCCACGTTGACCGCTTTCGCTTCCCTGTCAATTTTGCGCAGGAAACCGGTCAGTGTCTTACCCGGCCCGATCTCGATAAATGTGTCCACACCGTCCGCAAGCATAAGCAGTATGCTTTCACGCCATCTGACAGTGCCGGAAACCTGCTTCGCCAGAAGCTCCCTGACCCTGGAGCCCTCTGTCACCGGCGCCGCCTCCACATTGCAGATGTAGGGGATCACCGGATCATGCACCTCCACCCCGGCAAGCTCGGCCGCCAGCTTTTCCCCTGCGCCGGCCAGCAGCGCGGAATGGAAAGGCCCGCTGACCTTCAGGGGCACACATCTCTTCGCCCCCGCCTGAACCAGCTTTTCAGACGCTGTCTGCACAGCTGTCTCCTGGCCCGTGATCACGATCTGTCCGGGACAATTGTCGTTGGCGATGGACACGATTCCTTCCGTCTCCTCGCAGACCTTACGGATGGTGTCCGCATCCAGCCCCAGCACCGCTGTCATGGCGCCTCCCGCGGGATAGGCCTCCTGCATGAAGATGCCCCTGCTCCGGATCAGCCTGAACAGATCCTTTAAGTCCATCACCCCGGCCGCCGCCAGCGCGCCGTACTCGCCAAGGCTCAGCCCCGCGCAGACGTCCGCTTTCACACCCTGTTCCTCCAGCACTTTCAAAATCGCCACCTCGCAGGTCAGCATGGCGATCTGGGTGTACTCGGTGATATTTAATCTGTCATTTTCCGTAAAACAAAGCCCGGCTATGTCCAGCCCTGTGGCTTCGGAGGCCAGGTCAAAAACCTGTCTTGCCGTTTCAAAGGTTTCGTAAAACTCCCTGCCCATGCCCACATATTGCGCCCCCTGTCCGGGGAATATAAATGCTGTCTTTCCCATATTTTATCCCAACCTTCCACACGATAAGGTATTGCTTTGCAATCAGCCGGAACCAGAAATAGCTTCTGATCAGCTATTTCTGAACGGTTCCTAAAAGCTTCTCCGCCTGCTCCATGATCTCCCGGATCATTTCCTCACAGGTCTGCTCCCTGCTCACAAGTCCCGCGATCTGGCCCGCCATGAGCGTGCCGTTCACGGTATCCCCCTCCACCACCGCCTTGCGCAGCGCGCCTAAGGTCAGCTGTTCCAGTTCCTCAAAGGGAGCGCCTGCCTTTTCCAGCTTCAGATACTCTCTTGTCATGCTGTTGCGCAGCTGGCGCACCGGATGCCCATGGCTTAAGCCTGTCACCTCGGAATCAATATCCTTTGCAGCAATAACTTTCTTCTTATAATTCTCGTGTACAATGGATTCCTTCGCCACAAGAAAGCGGGTTCCCATCTGCACTGCCTCGGCGCCCAGCATCACAGCCGCCGCAAAGCCTCTGCCGTCCGCGATCCCTCCCGCGGCAATCACAGGAATCCCCACAGCGTCCACCACCTGGGGAACCAGTGTCATGGTGGTAGCGGAACCGATATGTCCGCCGGACTCCGTGCCTTCCGCCACCACGGCATCGGCCCCGGCTCTCTCCATCATCTTCGCCATGGCCACACTTGCCACTACAGGGATCACCTTCACTCCCGCTTCCTTCCACATTGCCATATACCTGCCGGGATTCCCTGCGCCGGTAGTAACCACCTTGACGCCCTCTTCCACCACCGCTTTCGCGATCTCGTCCGCCTCTGGATTCATCAACATGATATTGACGCCAAAGGGCTTATCTGTAAGCTCCCTTGTCTTCCGGATCTGTTCCCTCACAAAGGAGGCGGGTGCGCCGCCTGCGCCGATCAGGCCGATTCCGCCTGCCTCCGACACGGCCGCCGCCAGATGATATTCCGCCACCCAGGCCATGCCGCCCTGTATGATTGGATATTGGATGCCCAGAAGTTCTGTTACTCTCGTTTTCATGCTAATCCCCATTTCTGCGCCGCTCTCTGCGCATAAGTGTTTTTGTATCGTTTTACTCTTCTATGCCCTTATCCTTCAGATAGTTCAGCACATCTCCCACCGTGTTCAGCTGCTCCAGTTCCTCGGAAGGAATCTCGATGCCAAACTCATCCTCCAATGCCATGACCAGCTCGAACAGGTCAAGGGAATCCGCATTCAAATCATCCTTAAAGCTGGTTTCCTCTGTGATCTCCACGCCTTCCGCATTCAGCTTCTCCTCAATGACTTCCTTTACTTTCTCAAACATTTCTTTTTCTCCTTTTCACTCTACTCTTCGTAGTTTTTATTACTATCTCATATGGTTTGAATCTCAAGTTATTTGAATATCAAATTATTTGATTCTCAAACTATCTGGTATGATACATCCGCCAAGTGCCATTGTCAAGAGACAAATTAAATTGTATAATGGATTCGTATCAGTTCAGCCATGCAACAATTCACAGATTGCGCGTGGGTGCTTGCACACAAAGCGTGATCTGCGAATTGCTGCATGAGCGGAGCGCCCTCACATGAAATAAAAGGTGAGCCGCACAGCGGCGTCGGATGCGAAGCAGACGCTGAGGAGGGGGCTTGCCCACCTCGTTATGAATGTGGGGGGCTGAACTGTTACATGGATTCAGTAACTATCCTTCCGTCCTGGTGCTTTCCGGCAAGGATAATTACTTTCGCCAGAGGGCTGCTTTAGGGACTCTTTAGAGTTCCACTTAAGGCTCCCTTGGGGATTCCTTGGGGATTCCTTGGGGATTCCTTGGGGATTCCTTGGGGACGGAGTCAGGGGGCAGGGGTCTTTTCTGCGACGGCTCGATAAGCGTTCCGATGAGCCTCATGCACGGCAATGCCCGCCATTGGACGGGCATCGCCGGAGTCTCCTCTCCACATCTCGCTCACGCCGCAGAAAAGACCCCTGCCCCCTGGCTCCTGTGTACTGCAAGTCATGAGAAGACATATTGCAGTCAGCGAAATCAGCTCTTTTTACAAGTCATGAAAGGATACATGACATACCACCCTTCGATCTGTGGTTGTTTCTATCACTATCATGGCCCATCGATGATAGAAGCTTGTTTTGGATTCCAGTACAGCATAAACTAAGGAAACGCTTTCATCAGCGTTTCCCTAAATTTCTGATACATTCACTTCCAGAAATGCATCGCATTTTCACTGTTTGAGCGGACATGCTGAAACCAGGAGCTGAGGATTGGATGTGCTGGGAAACCCATGAAACGACAGTATCCTTTCTGACAATTTGCAGGATACAGGCTCAGGGGAGAGGGGCTCCTTTCTGCAGCGTGAGCGAGATGTGGAGAGGAGACTTCGGCAAAAGGAGCCCCTCTGGCGAGTTTTGCCGTGCATAAGGCTCCTCGGAACGCCTATCGAGCCGCTGCAGAAAGGAGCCCCCTCCCCTGAGCCGTCCCTTCGTCCCTTTACAAAAAACATCAAACATCAGAACTGAATGATCATCCCGCTGAAAAGGAGAAATCTATGTCAACTACCCCTGTTATTCCAGAAGCCACCGGCGCTTCCATCAGACCGGAATCATTACGAAAAAAAAGACGCTTCCCCGTCACGGACTTCGGCGCATCCCCGTCGGCTACCCCCGGGGCCAATACCGCCGCCTTTCACAGGGCGATGGAAGCGGCTGCAGCCGCGGGAGGAGGCACTGTGGTAATCCCGGGCGGCACTTTCCTGACCTACACCATTCTTCTGAAAAGCAATGTCAATCTTTTTCTGGAGGAAAATGCCGTGATCCAGGCTGCAAGGCCGGTCAGGTGCCAGACACAGACGGCGCCGTCACAGGTTGTGCCCAGGCAGGCGGAGCCTGACACCTTACCGGGGGAAGCCGGGGACGAAATATGCAACTATGAGGAGCCCGAGATCAACCTTTATGCAGGCCTGCAGGATCACGGACACTCCTACTTTGCCAACAGCCTGCTCTATGGCGCCGACCTGGAGAACATCATGATCTATGGCAAAGGCCTGATCACCGGCGGACATTTTGACGAAAAGACAGGCATTTTAGAATATATCCTCCAGGGCGGCGATCCCAAGGATCCCCTGCGCAGAAGTGACAGAGGGCATCAGGGCGAATGGTTCGGCAATAAGGGGCTTGCCCTTGTGCGTTGCAGGCACGTGGTCCTACAGGACTTTTCCCTCACCATAGGAGGACATTTTGCCGTGATCACGGAAGGCTGCACGGATCTCTATGTGGATCATGTTCTCATAGACACCACCAGGGATGCTTTTGATATCGACTGCTGCCAGGATGTGACCGTGCGCCACACCACCTGTAATTCCCTGACAGATGACGGGCTGTGCCTGAAAGCATCCTTTGGAGCGGGCACCTTTATGCCCACCCGCAATGTGCTGATCGAAGACTGCACTGTCAGCGGCTATGATGCCGGCAGCGTCTATGCAGGGGAATATACCAGGGACAAGCTCGTGGCAGAGGACCGCTGCGGTCCCACCGGCCGTGTGAAGCTCGGCACGGAATCCACCTGCGGTTATCATCAGGTAACGATCCGCCGGGTACGCTTTGACCGTTCCAGAGGCTTTGCCCTGGAAGCTGTGGACTGCTCCTCCCTCACGGATATCCTGTTTGAGGACTGTTTATTGGACAATGTTTCCAGTTCTCCCTTTTTTATCCGCGCCGGAGACCGCGGCAGATTCCCCGTTACCGGCATCGGCTCCGGGGAGGAGCTTCCCTTAAAGGATGACGTCCGCCTGGAAAAGGCCGAATGGGTTCTGCCCCGCAGGGAAAACTATCACAGCTATCCTCCCGGGCGCTATACTCCCCAGTATAACAGGGAAAAAAGCGTCACCGTGGACGGATACTCTGCCTTCAAGGTCGTGGATCCGGAGGTTCCCGTGGTCTGCAACCCCGCAAACCTCAACCCTGCCATCCCGGAACAGGAGCGCCCCCTGTACGCCAACGCCGTAGGCAGCGCCCGGCTGGCGTCAGTGGAAAATGTCTGCATCCGGAATGTGAAAGTGACAAATGCGGATCCCAGGTATCCGATCCTGTTGATGGGACTGACCGATTCCCATTTGAAAAATATCACTCTGGAAAATATAGACGTGGAATATCGCGGCGGCCTCACCATGGAGCAGGCCACAGAACAGCGGCAGCTGAACACAGACTGGAAGTTCTCCCAGTTCCATGCCAGTGAAAAGGTACAGAGCCTTCCCTGGCTGGTCAACTCCTTCTTTGTAAAGAATGAGGGACTGCTGCCCCGGACAGACTGGGATCCGGACGCAAAGAGCTGGCGGGACGACCCTTACAATGTACCCGAGCTCCCTGAGGTTTACCCTGAACCCAGCAACTGGGGGATTCTGCCCGCCTATGGACTGTTTGTAAAGCATGTGGACGGACTGACTTTGAGGAATGTCAGGATCAGCTGCAAGGTTCCTGACGAAAGACATGTCTGCGTGTTCGATGATGCGGAAGATATCCTGATCGACGGGCTGGAGGCAGATTGCCTGTCCTCAATAGAACCTGTGGCGGTGATCACACACCATTTCCGCAGGCATACCAACGCGGAGAATGTCCCCGGACAGCCCTATTTCACCACCACGGTAAAGAATCTGGAAATGCGCCGGCCGCTGCCGGTGGCCTATGTGGATATTCAGGCGCCGTCTCCCGGCACGCCTGCGGACAGCCTTTATCCCTATCCCACCGTCCCCTGCAGCGAGACAGGATACTCCTACCGGACCGATACGGAGGAATACCCCCTGCCGCTGACCGTACACCGGCCCTATATCCGGCCCGTGGGGGTGCAAAAGCTGCAGGCGGGACAGCCTTTCCTTCTTGACCTGGAAATCCGCTGTCCCGCTTCCGATATATCTGATGTGCCCTACAGCGGCATGATCCACGGGGAGCAGTCCGACCTGCACCACAGTGTAAAGGGTGTTAAAACAGGCTTGAAATTATCCGTGGAGGACCTGCCGGACGGAGCCTCCCTGGATGTGATGGAAAGGCAGTTCCGCTGGCAGCCGGATGCCACCCAGATCGGGGAGCATGAGCTTGTTTTCCTTGTGGATGACGGAGTGATCCCTGAGCGGATGACGGTGAAGCTTGTGGTTTCCTCAGGAAGCTGAAAGAAATAACCTGATACATTTTACGAAACATATGCCTTTTCAGACAAGTAAAATAGCAGGTTATTTCTTGAAGATTCCTTATAGCATCAGCTTCCCTTCCATCCCCTCAAACACGATCTCTTTCCTGCTGCCATCCTTCAGCTCTATGACCACAGGCCCGTAGCCGCCGCAGCCCTCCGGGTCGGTGTAGAGCACTCTTTTTACAGGAAACAGCTCTTCCTCTGTAAATGCTTCATGGCTCTCTTTGGTGATCACCTGGGAGATCAGCACATAGGGTTCATATCCGTATTGCTTCTGACGGTCCGTGGAAGCATACAGTACGATGGACTTCTCCGAATCAGGATTGGTTCCTGCGCTGTGAAGCATTTTCAGTTCTTTCCAGCCGTCATATATGGTCATGGCCATCTGCTTTTCGTTGCCCAGGGAATCCCTGCCCTTTAATATAACCGCCCTGGCATTCCCCTCTGTCTTCTCTTCCGTCTCTGTGCCATTGTCCGGGAAACCGTAGGAGCCAAGGGTCAGGGAAACCGGCGCCCTGTGAAGCCGCAGCTTATCCACGCGGAGAATGCCACAGGGCACGGTAAAGTCCGCCAGATTCACAGCCTGGATCCAGTGGCACTCCTTCTCCAGACAATAATCGAAGAACTGTCTGCGGTACAGCACGCCGTCCTTCTCCCCATACCAGAAGGTGGCGTTCCCCTTGGCTATCCGTCCTGTCGTGCCGTCCCTTAAAACGTACTGCTGCGCCTCCACGTCCTCCGCCGGTGCAGATTCCCAGGGATACTTGGTATTATAGGAAAGCTTGGAATAATTCCACATGCCGTGCTCGTCGTCCGGTTGTTTTACCACCTTGCCTGTGCGCAGGATCGTCTCCCCGTTCGCCTGATGGTTGGAGAAGCAGAGGGCGGGACCGTCCAGGGTGGTCACCTTCACTTCTTTCTCTCCCAGGCCGTCCCAGCTGCCGTTATTCTCCCTGGCCGTCCAGAAAGGGTGATCGGCGGGCAGATGCAGGCACAGGAAGGCTTTTCCCAGCCAGAAAGGAGATTCCGCACAGGAATACCCCTGCACCAGCGGGGAAAACTGTCCGTAAAAGCCCAGCGTAGGCACTCCCTTGTACAAAAAGTCCTCCCTGCCGAGGAACTGCATCAGTGAGCCGGACGAAATGCGCCTGGCCAGCCCCGGGTCACCGGTACTGTGGCGCAGCAGCATATTTCCGTCAAAGGCGCTGGTAGCCGCATTGCGGTAAATATTACTCCGTCCCCACATATTGGTCCAGCCGTCCCGGTCAAAGAAATCGCCGTAAGTTTCCATCAGTTTGTTCGAGTGCTCTTCAAATTTCACCGCCAGGTATGGTTCATGCTCATAGCCGTACCATAGGTTCCATATCGGCGAATACACGTTGAATGCCCAACAGGAATAATAGTCAAAGCAATGCCCGTCGCGATACCAGCCGTCACCCGCATAATAATTCAGGATCGCCTGGGCATGGTCCCGCATGATATCCCTGTCAACAGGATATCCTTCCATATTCAGGAACGCCATGTCCAGCATATTGAACAGCCGCCAGTTCTGGGGCACCGTGTTCTCATGGGCATAGCTCTGCAAAAATTCCGCGATAATGTCCTTTTCCGCTTTGGTGTAAGTATCCCATATCTGCTCCCTGCTGACCCACAGGCAGATCACCAGCGCACAGGTTTCCACCGTCTGCTGGAATGCCTTAAACGGATCCGCATGTCCGGTGATCTCCTGCTGGTCGGCATAAGTCCCCACATAAAGCGGATCGCCCTTGGTACAGACTCTCAGCACCTGATTCTTATAATACTCTGCCATGGAATATCCGCAGATCTCCAGGTCCGGAATATTCTGCATCACAGGAGCCGCGATAAAGAAAGACCTGGTCAGCCCCTCAAACACCTCCGCTGTCCGCTGGGTCTTCTGGACTTCCTCCGAGGCCCTGAGATGGGGGTATGTGATCTCCGTCTCCTTTCGGGGCATGACGACAGGCTTTTCAAAATCATCTATATTCTGGAAGATCCCCTCCAGCATATATTTTCCCGCCTCCAGCCAGCTTTCCCGGGTGAGTCCGGTATAAGGGCTTAAGTCATAATCCAGGTTCTCAGGTACAAATTTTGATTCCATGGGCAGTAACCATCCTTTCCGTATTGTTTTGCCAGAATACGTAACAGTTCGGCCCTCCTTCCTAACGAAGCGGGCAAGCCCCTCCCCAGCGTCTGCTTCGCATCCGACGCTGCTTCCGCGGCTGATCTGTTACCAAAATACTGTTTTCTTCTGAAATTATACTACGGAAAGTCTGTGTTGATAATGCATTTTCTTAATAAATCCTCTAATATATGTAACAGTTCAGCCATGCAACAATTCACAGATTGCGCGTGGGTGCTTGCACACAAAGCGTGATCTGCGAATTGCTGCATGAGCGGAGCGCCCTCACATGAAATAAAAGATGAGCCGCACAGCGGCGTCGGATGCGAAGCAGACGCTGAGGAGGGGGCTTGCCCACCTCGTTAGGAATGCGAGGGCTGAACTGTTACTAATATATTGTAATATTGCCGCTTCTGCGCTATAATTTCCGTATGTTGTCTGCATAACTGCCGGTATTTCCAGAGACAGCCGCCATACGTTCCTCCACTTTCCTGTACCTCTCGCCCTCAAGTGTCCTCTTCAGGTTCGCAAAGGGATCCAGTTCATTTGAGAGTACCATTCTGCAGACATTGACGGAAAATCCACTGAAAAGACCTGTCCCATACCCGTTTTCACGCACCGGAACCACACCGGTCCTGCTGTTCACGTTCCGGAATACCAGTCTGGGCAGGAAAAATCATTTCAAAAAGGTTGTGAAGTGGATGATTTCGCCTTCTCTTCCATATCTCTGAGTATACGCCTGCATTCTGCCAGCCCTTTTTCTGACACAGTATAACCCTCATACCACAATGAAGGAACCTTTCTTAAATGCTTTTCCGACAGCTTCATATTTCTTTTTTCCTTTTTCCATGCCATAAGAATAATTCCTTTCCAAAATCATAATACTAATATACGAGAAACATTCGTTTGCCACATTCAAAATAACATATTTTAATTACAAATATAAACCGTACACCGTTAATGTTTGCCCGCATAATTTCATATACTTTTATTATCCTATGATATTAAAGGAGAACTGATATGACATATTCCGATGCTATCATCAAAAGACTGAATGACATATGCGCTGAAAAAAAGATCACAACCAACAAGCTGGCTACCCTGGCGGGTATTACACAGTCAACTGTTGACAACATGATGAAGGGAAAAACAAAGAACCCGAAGCTCAAGACCTTGCACAAGCTGGCTATCGGGTTAAATATGACAGTATCCGCGTTATTGGATTTTCCGGAGATGAACGAGACAGTATTTGATGACGAATGATTGATGTAATCCAGCATTTCCAAAGCTTTCACCGTAAATCAATGTCTATCTCGTATTTATCCTCGAGGAGAATATAATTTACATTGTACTTTTGGGCACGCTCCAAAAACTGTGCGTTATCTTTTAAAACACTTTCCATGGTACACCCGTCATCATCCAAACGATTTTCTATGGCGCCCGCATAGTTTTTTATGTCAGCAAAATGATTTCTGATATAAGCCTCGCTCATTACAAGGCAATAGTATTTGATATGTTCCAGATATTCCTTTTCAAAGTCACATGCCCAGCCAAAAGGGATATAGCACCCTTCCACAACCAAATTCTGCCTATTCTCTATGGCAGTCTTAATCATCTCACGGAGAACAGGCCACATATAATCCGTCAGTTCCTGATCATCTTCCGGCGTAAGCTTAGTGTATCCACTGCGGATGAAACCCATTTTCAAATGATCTATTGACAGATATGGATATTTATATTTTTCAAGCAATTTTTGAGCAAGTACAGTTTTGCCTACGTGCGACGCACCTGTTATCAATACAATCATCTTTATACCTCCTGCCCGTTTCATCAGCGGGTGTGCAGACTTTTCTCCTGTGATATTGAACATCTTTATAAACCGCAGCGGAAGATTCCTTTTTATTTGCAGTCTCAAGTACTTTGTACCGCCCGAAAAGCGCCTAATACACTTATACCATTGTATTATATGCAAAGCAATCGCTAATAGCAATACATGTTTTTGTTTTCTGTAGACCGCAGGGAGCGGGGCCAGGCTACACATAGCAGGTCGCGGATTGAACGGTAACGGTCTGACGAGTACCAGCATTAATCTGCCAATAGTGCCAGTATTACCTAACCGGAATAGATTGCATATATGCAGTCAATATGATATCATCTATAAAAGCATCTGATTATTATATTGCACAAAAGCAAAGGAGGTACAGTAATGTTTGCAGGATTCAATATTATTACAAAAAATCAAGAACGGTTTCGTGGTTATCATGCAAGTGGTTTACAAATATACAATGATTACAAAGGAACCATTTGCAGAAATTTGAGCGATTATATCAATCCGGACGGCTCCTTGGACCAGGAATTAATTGAAATGGAATGGTTTCCGGAGATAGACGCGCATGTTTTCCTTTCGCACTCACACAGCGACCTGGATTTTGTTATATCATTTGCCGGGTGGCTGTATGAGGAATTTGGAATCAAGGCATTTATTGACTCCACCGTATGGGGCAGTGCGGATGGCCTGCTAAAACAAATCGATGAAAAATACTGTGTTTCATCACAGTACGATGATGGAAGCACGGAAACATATAGCTATCAATTGAGAAATAAATCCACCAGTAATATCCATATGATATTGTATACGGCATTGATGAAGATGATCGATAACACAGAGTGTCTGATGTTCATCAATACACCCTCATCCTTGAAGTGGTCTGATATGATATCCACGAAGCAAGCTACCGCATCACCCTGGATTTATGGGGAAATTCTGGCTTCAAAACTCATAAGGTTTAAACCGCTCAGCGAGCACAGGGCTTATCTCATGGATTCGGTTATGGAGCAATTTGATGAAAGCACCGATGACCTTTCTTTTGAATATACGCTTGACTTAAAACACCTGAGGGAGATTGATGATGACGACCTGGAATATTTTGAGGACCACTTCCGTGGAACTGATCCATTAAATGCCTTAAATGCATTATACAGATGGCAGAAATAGACTTGGGAGGTGAAGAAAATCCGCGCCGCTGATACGCGCGCGGGTCTTCTTCATCTCTCCCATGAAATTCACCTGTCAGGACGGCGATACGACGTTCAGAAGTTTTTCCACCATTGCCCGGTGGTTAACATTATAAAACAATTCTTCATTCAGTTCCTTGCCCCAGGGGTTGAGCCCATCCCACTTGCCCGTCCTGAGCAGTTCAAACGCATATTCACTGGAACGCCCTCCCACAGTACCTACCAGGGCCACAGGTATTCCGCATTTTTTTGCCAATGAAGCTTCAATATCCACCCCCTGTTCTGACGGGTTTCCCTTTATTTTTCCTCCCAGGCAAATCAGCATTTCCGATTTTGAACCACATATCATCTTTTCCCGCATTTCCTGCAAACTGTCTGAGATGACCAGGCGGCATTTGGACTTGAGTAAGTCTAAATCATATTTGTCGGTATACGCCTGCGCCATATGCATTTCTATAGAGTATGTTACGTCGGAAGAGTACAATTCCCCGATATCAAAAATAATCTGCTGGAAAGTCGGGTGCGCCCCGAATACCAGCGTATAGCCGTTTCGGATGATCTGTCTCGCATATATGGTGACGGCCTGTATCAGGGAATTTTTATATATTTCATCATAGTCCGGAAATGCCCCTGAAACGATAATCCTTTTCCCCAGCCTTAAAGTCTGTATCCCGGATATATTGTGGATATTCGCAAAATAATCCTCATAATTTTCCTCACAGATCTTCAGGTCACCTGTGTCTCTCCCTGGCTGCCCATGAATGGAAAGTAAGAACAGCCTGTCGCTTTCGCTGTATAGCTGCTCACCCTTTACGCTTTTGCAGAACTCTGCAATATCCTGCTCTTTCGGATTCCTGCCAAAACATTGTATATAATGTCTCCTGACCCCGGAATCATATCTGTCCCTGACCTTTTCCCTGTACTCCACCTGATACGCCATCGCCGTTTTTTCATCGCGCTGCAGCTTAATCTTTCCCTCCTTAGCCATATCCATGAGACATTCCACATAAGAATATACCTGGGTGGAAGAATTCATCATTAACCGAAAGCAGTTTTCTTCTATTTCATCCGCAATTTCCATTAGGCGTTCAGGATCAAAAAATTCACTGCTTTCATATTGCAGGGCAGGGCCTTCCCCCGGCCTGATTTCCATATCCTCAAAAGAAGCATTATCGACCTGGATCCACAATATGGGGATATCGTTTAGCAGCGCATAACACAGTTCCTTCATAATGTATTTTGAATACTGTGCTTCTTTGGTCTGCAAAAAGATCAGCACATCGCTCACTTTCAAATGTTCATCGATGTCTGCCTGGGCGTCGCCACCTACTGCCACATTGACTACGTCGCGATAGACTTTTCTTTCCCGCGTCAGCAGAGTAAGTTCATCCGCCAGTTTAGCCACAATTTTCTCCCCGTCGCTCCTGCGATGGCTGATGAAATACAGCACTTCGTCACGGTACAGCGGAGACAACGTCTGTGCAATGATTTTGCGGGCAAATATCTGCGCGATGGCCCTGATATTATTTTTTAGCGGATTCCTGTTTTCTTTCCGGCAGGACACATCAAAGCTTTGCCTGTCAGAAACCGGTTCCGGCGGTTTCCTGCACTCCGGTGCCGCCTCCATTGCTATTGGCCATATCCTGCTCTGTGCATCGTTGTATTTGCTGATCAACTTTATAAACTGTTCATTATATACTCCATTTTCTGCCGTAAAGAAAATCAATATGTCATCACTGCCAGCGCCTTCAAGCATCACCTGCCGGATCATCGCCTCAGATTTGATAACTCGCAAAGAATATATATATTGCTCAAAAATTGTGTTACACTCGTCAAAGAAAAGCACCGCATCCGGGGCGGCTGTTAACGTAAGTTCCGGTCTGCAAAAAATAACGTTCATACTTTCTATCCCTCCATACAATTAGAAATTACCATAATCCTTTTACTTTCATTAAATGATCTGATATAATGAATTATGCGGCTTACTCATATGACTATATTATATCAAATTGTAATCGATTTGTGTCAAACATTGATCAAAAATATAATAAGAAAATCATAGCATATATTCAGCAGGGCAACAAAGACTTTTATGCAATACAGAGCTTCTAACTCTAAATAAGAAAGCACTCAAACATATTACGCATGATGGCTTAACCGGGAAATCATACTGACATCAGCAAACAGACAGGGTGAAACGATTATGGAGGAACGATTATGGAGAAAAAAATGAAGCATCTTGAAATGATACAGGGCATCATAAACCGAATGGCCGGTAATTCATTCGCGTTAAAGGGATGGACCGTTACGCTGACAGCGGGAATTTTTGCAATACAAGGGAAAGAAGCGGGCGCTTTCAACTACATGATAACACTTGTCCCGATAATCATATTCTGGGGATTAGACTCATTTTATCTTTCCAGGGAACGGGCATACCGCTCACTCTATAAGCATGTAAGTAATTTAGGTGAGGACAATATTGATTTTTCAATGGATACTTCTATTCCAGCCTGCCAAAATAGTAATAATAAATTTGGGAAGTGTGTAACATCCCCTACCGAATTGTTTTTTTATCTTCCAGTGCTGGTTTTGGTGGTAGCTATTATAATGATAACGTCATTTTGTGGTGCATAATATCATCCCTGCCTCCGAAAGATCTGGCCTGCTTCAGGGATGAACTGCTGCGGCCGCGGGAGCAGGTATGTTTGGGCAGGATAAATTTTCAGTATGCAAGGCGGTTTCATTCAACGATGCGTTGGCATCATTGAATGAAGCCAGCGCAGTCAGGTGGAAATTTAAACCAGCGAAACATAAGGCCTAATAATCCAGGAAGTGTTCTCCCCAAATATAATTGCCGTTACTGACATAAGTATAATATAATACTTCAACCTCTCCGTCAGAAGTCTTTTCCAATCCTAATATCCATCCGATTAACGCATAGCCATACATTTGGTATAAAGCGAGACCGATTACCTGTCCCTCTGCCCTCTTTGTGACCAGCAGATAATCATCATCTTCCCAACTGATAAAATAATAATCCTCATTCTTTCCATATGCGCGGAGCGCCGCTCCATATACCCTGCCTTCACAGGGAAATTTATAGTAGCAATACGGATACTCCTCATTGTCTATTTTCTGACGGACAATCATGTCATTATCCCGCCCAAAAAGGAACCATTCCTCGCCGCCTTCTGCGTATTCATAATAAAAACTTTCCAGCACACCGGAAGTATCTTCCCGTACGTACTGCATGATCTCGCCCTCCTGCAGCCGGATATACTCTGCAGATATCCCAGCCGCATAGTCTTCCAGGGTGTTGTTTTGCAGCGCTGTTGACAATTCTTTCGTCAATCCTTCCGGAACACTGTTTTCAGGATTTTCGTTTTCACGTGATGTGACGATATCTCTGCATGCCAAAAAGCCCACATTCTGGTCTACAGGATTGGTATGATGGTATCTTCTCCCTGCCTTGGTATCATCCGTCCCCACTCGTACATCACTTGCAATTTTTCCTGACTCACGGCTTTCTTCCCCTCCCTTATCCAAAACCGCCTCATTTCCCTGTCCACTCTTTTGGGGTTCTCCTCCTTCCTGGGAAAAATCTCCCCTCAATCCTGCCATGCACATGACCGCGGTCAATCCCAAAAGGATTCCCATAGATACTATTTTCCTTTTCATAATCCTACCATCTCTTTCCCTCTTCCGGTCAGGATACCGGGAGCCCATTCCACCCATGTCTCCTGTGTCACATATTACTCATACTAATCAATGGACGCATCATTTTTGCATATTTTAGCTTACAATGGAAAAATTATGGGGACAGACGGTCACCCTTTTTTGGGGAGATCCCTTCCGGAAGCCTCACAGGGTAATACTGATAATATAAAAATAATGCCCCATCACGATTGCCCTCAGTATATTCCGGAATATACGCTTCCGAGTGTACATAATGTCCGTTCCCCTGGAAAGCCAAGACCTGCATGGAGAAATACGGGAAACAGCTTGCATAGCCTTATGCAGTAACCCTGCCCGGGGTAAAAGGGACTGCCTCCCGGTTCCCCGGGCATGTCCTGTTACAGTCCTTTTGTCATGGGAATGCAACTGCCATTGCCATTGCCTATACGCCGAAGGAACTTAGTACAGGGATAGCCAATTCTTCAGCATGCAGTTAACCGCATATGGTTAACCAAACCGTGCACCGTTATCTCCTGAAGCCAAAAAACCGTGACCGATCTACCGTTTACTAATAAAAAGCATCTGGATGTTTATTTCCAAATGCTTTCTCTGCCAATCAATTCTATATTAAATTTACTGTACCCTTATAGAAAATCCTTCATAAATACCAACTGGCACTTCTTCACCAAAGGAATACTGTTCCATTGTCTCTTTTTCAAAACTATACGCTGAAACCACTTCTCTTGTAGGATCCACAATCCAGTATTCTCTTACGCCGGCACTCCGATATTTAAATAATTTTGTAAAATAATCCATCGGTTTATTTCCTGGTGAAACTATCTCAATAATCCAATCTGGAGCACCATGACATCCTCTGTCGTCTAATTTGGAAGAATCACAAACTATAAAAATATCTGGTTCAATGTAATTTACATCATCTTCATTCAAAAAAACAGCAAATGGGGCAATGTTAATCTCGCACTCACCATTATTAGCTTCAATATAATCAGCAATTTTTCTACTTAGTGAAAATAATATCCTCTGATGTGTCCTACTTGGTGGAGCCATGTAATACATTTTACCATCAATTAACTCAGCCCTCTCTCCGTCTGGCAAAGAATAAATATCATGTATAGTATGAACATCCTCTTTTCTCAATGCATCCATAACTCTTTCACCTCAACCCTCAACATTATTATATCCCACAAACCTCCACACTTTAACTGATTATATCCATAATATCGTCCATTCCATGATATGAACCCCTTTATTTCTCCACGTACAGTCATATGATTCCTCCATTTTATTATGCCACATACCGTTCAATTTTTCCATATCCCTTTTCAAATTCAGAGTTAGGCAAGATCACTTCCGACTTATCAAGGCTGGCGCTGCAAAAGAACAGATCATTTCCTTTGGCTATACGGAAAGGGAACGTGCGGAAGCCGAAAGTCTCTTATACACGAATGTATAGGCGGACATGATTCCTGTTTCTTTTATAGCCTCATTAAATATAACGATGGGCTTTCAGGTAACCGTATGCGGTTAATTAAACCGTGCACCGTTACCTCCTGAAATCAAAAATTCCGCTATGAATCTCTGGACATCCACAAATATTTTATATCATTGTATAAATCAAATACCCACTACAAGCATCGGAGTATTTACGTCTGGACGTCACGGATGATACATTTAGAGGCTGCCCATCAACAGATTACTTCTGGTGAATACCAGGATGCAGATAGGTTTATTGTGGGGATCAAGAAAGAATATGGAATATAAAATAGTCCTGGATCCTGATGTCAAAATACAGTTTATGAATATTCACAATTATCTTCTTTATGAACTCGAACGTCAACAGGCGGCGATAAATGTCATAAACGACTCTGATGATACGGTTTCTCGGCTTTCCCATGTGGCTGGCAGCCTGAAGTTATGCGATGATAGAATACTCCGAGCAAAAGGGTATCGGACGATACACTTTAAGAGGCATCAATATCTCATGGTATATACGATAGACCAAAGTACAGCATAATATTAAGGGTATTTATCACAACTTGCAGGATTATGAAAATACCTTACGGTAAGTATTTGGGGGCAAAGTATGAGCAGAAGTGTGACTGTTGGTTATATAAGGAACGCCAGCTGGTGGAAAACCTGTTCCTTAAATTGAAGGGATTCCGCCGCATTGCCACCCGGTATGATAAACCTGCCTGTATCTATCTGGGATTCCTTTGTATCGCTTCAATATTGATTTGGTTAAAGTGAACAAAATGTTTTTCAAACACGCTCTCTAGCATATCCTTTGATAAAGAAGAATTAGGAACACCAATATTTTCATTTTCATAATATAAACTGTATGTCCTAAAATTATATATCATACGGGTGTTTGACAGCCCAATCTCAAAAAAGTACCCTCAAAGCCTTTACTGGCTTTATTTTTTTGTCAAATTTTGACTTTTTACTTCCACGCTACTCCCAGTTGTGCTATAATGGTTATTGAAAGGATGGTGGTACATCTTGCGCTTAGGATGGACAAAAACAAAATATTCTGTTTCATACTATGTACAGAAAACCATATATGTAAACGGGAAAAACAAATCCCTCGTTGTCAAACGTCTCGGTTCCGAAAAATTCATCCGTGAGACCTACGGCGTTACCGATGCTAAAGCCTGGGCAAAGGAACAGGTCCGCCTGATGAACGAGGCGGAAAAAGAGGATTCCGCCAAATTCAACATTGAACTGTGCGCCGGTACCGACCTTCCCATGGACGAGCAGCACCGCTTCAACGGCGGCTACCTCTTCCTCCAGGGTATCTATTACGAACTCGGGCTTGACAGGATCTGTCGTGCCATTTCGGCAAGGCATCTTTTTGGGTATGACCTGAACGACATCCTCTCACGTCTGGTTTATACGAGGGTCCTTTATCCATCCTCCAAAAAGAGCAGCTTTGAAGATTCCAGAAAATTTATAGAGCAGCCTTCCTTTGAACTCCATGACGTTTACCGGGCACTCTCTGTCCTGGCGGGAGAATCCGATTATATCCAGAGCCGTCTGTTTAAAAACAGCTCCTCCCTCTCCCAGAGAAAAACCGGCGTGGTCTATTACGACTGCACAAACTTTTATTTTGAAACCGAACAGGCCGAGGACGACAAGCAGTATGGCGCAAGCAAGGAAAACCGCCCGCTCCCCATCGTGGAAATGGGACTTTTCATGGACTCGGACGGCATCCCCATCGCCTTCGGCATATCCCCCGGAAATGACAACGAGCAGAACACCCTGATCCCCCTTGAGGAAAAAATGATCGAAAAGTTTGACATGTCCAGCTTTGTTGTCTGTACCGATGCAGGGCTTTCCTCTGCAACAAACCGTTACTTCAACAGTTATGACAAGGAAGACGGCTGCCGCTCTTTTATTACAACCCAGTCGATCAAAAAGCTGAAATCGCATTTAAGGAAATGGGCGCTGGATCCCCAGGGATGGTATCTTTCAGGCGATCCCTCCGGCATGATATACGATATCCGGAAACTGGGTGACGAAGATGACAAAGATAAAATATTTTTCAAGAGTCGCTGGATCAAGGAAAAATCCGCGGTAAACGACAATGGGATCACAAAGACAGTCCTGATCAAACAGCAGCTGGTCGTATCCTATTCCATCAAGTACAGGGATTATCTTCATTCCATAAGAAATGGACAGGTTGAGCGGGCAGAAAAAATGGTACGCAGTGGAGAAGCTGCATGCGGGAGAAAAAGACAGAATGACCCTAAACGGTTTATCAGAACGGATCATGCAACGGATGACGGGGAAGCTGCGGGGAAATCGGTGAGCTATATAGACCGGAGTGTGATTGAAAACGAGGAACAGTATGACGGCTTCTATGCCGTCTGCACAAATCTGGAAGATGAGCCGGAAATGATCGTCAAGGTGAATAAACGCCGCTGGGAGATTGAAGAATGCTTCCGCATCATGAAGACGGATTTTGAAGCACGACCTGTATATGTAAAGCGGCAGGACCGCATCCTGGCACATTTCATCACCTGCTTCATCGCCCTGATCGTGTACCGTTACCTGGAGAAAAAGCTGGGCGGGAAATATACCATAAGCCAGATCATCCCTACCCTTCAGGAGATGGATTTCCTAAAATATGAGGGGAAGGGGTACCAGCCGGTATATACCCGTACACCGTTAACCGACGCACTTCATGAGGCATTTGGCTTCTGCACATCAAAGCAGATCGTGCCCATAAAGAAAATGAGAAATATCTGTTCGCAGACGAAAAAGCCGGAGAAGTAACGTGCAAACGGCAAATAGGAAAAAGTCCTGGAAGCCGCTACCAGAGCGGGGTTCAGGACTTTTTTGTCTAAAAGGCTGTCAAAGACAGGATCATATTTTCAAAATGTTGCCAATTTTACTTATCTCTATAATGAGAACCACATTGAACAATCTTTATCATATTATCTTCTATCCGATAAACGATACGATTTGCATCATCTATTCGTCAGCTCCAATAAGATGCCAAGTCACCGCTTAATCTCTCTGGCTTTCCTATTCCTTCGTATCCATTCCGGTCAATATCCTTCAATAGTTGGAGAATACGTTTTAATGTCTTTTTATCTTGTTTTGTCCAGTATTCAAAATCCTCCCACGCCGCATCTGACCATGCCTTAATCATCAAAGTCCACCTCATGCACCGTGCCGCCAGTAGCTTCCATTTGAGCTACAGACTCTTTAAGCCTAGCCATATTTTCCTGCGAGTAAAAAGGATCAACAGATACTTCAAACGGTATCCGTTTCTCTCGTCCAAGTTTTTTAAGATAAATATTTATTGCCGTAGATAAAGACATGCCAATATCGGCACATGCCTGCTCTGCCTTTTTCTTTACATCATCCTCTATGCGCAAACTAATTTGAGCCATTATATATCACCTCTTCCTTTTTGATATTACGAGCATACCACATGTCGCAGCATTTGTAAAGCATTTCGCTGTATATTTGCTTACTCCTTTATTATCTTTTCTATAATCATCCATAAAAATACATAGTTACACTGGCAACAATTTACTACGTTAGTGTCTGCTGATTAAGCCATTTTTAGGTTGTACCCCTCGATATACAGCACAT
>CAOKWI010000064.1 GCA_948473115.1 uncultured Lachnospiraceae bacterium
ACAACAGTTGTGAGATATAAATATTATACAAATTTCGACAGGAACAGTCAATAGTATGACACAGAGTTGCGCACTAAAAATTGTGCGCAACTCCCTTTTTCCAAAATTCTGAGTCTTCTGGGCTTATGCGCCCGAACTGCTGTCATAGACCACTTCCCCATTGATAATGGTATAGAGTGTCTTTGTGAATACTTCCATTGGATTCCCGCTAAAAACAGCAATATCCGCATCCTTCCCTGTCTCCAGGCTTCCTACCCTGTCGTCTACGCCGCAGATCCTGGCAGGGTAGATCGTAATAGATCGATATCCTTCCTCCAGATCCAGCCCTGCTTTTACTGCCATGCCTGCACAGAGCGGAAGAGACTGGATCAGGGAGACGGGATGATCCGTGGTGACAGCAGTCATGACTCCTGCTTTATTTAAGACCCCTACCGTCTTAAAAGCCATGTTCTGTACTTCAATCTTACTGCGACTGGCAAGGTCGGGGCCCACAATGGCAGGAAAACCCTCCTCTGCCAGTTCCCCTGCGATCAAGTGCCCTTCCGAGCAGTGATCCAGAGTCACATTCAGGCCAAATTCACGGGCAATGCGTATGGCAGTGAAAATATCATCCACCCTGTGGACATGGGCTTTCAGGGGAATCTCCCGGCGTAGCACAGGTATCCAGCATTCCTTGGCAAAATCCTCCTGAAATGTCTCGCCGCCCGCTTTAGCCTTTTCCTTCCGCCTAAAATATTCCCGCGCCTCAAACAGTTCCTGCCGCAGCATTCCTGCAATCGCCATGCGGGTAGAGGGACTTTTCCCCTGACCGGAATAATTGACCTTGGGATTCTCTCCAAAAGCCACCTTCATAGCCGCAGGCGCTTTGACGACCAGGTCGTCAATCCGACGCCCTTTCGTCTTTAAAAAGCAGAACTGGCCTCCCACCACATTAGAACTTCCGGGACCCACCATTGCTGATGTGATCCCGGCACGCACCGCATCATCAAAGGCGGCATCCATGGTATTGATGGCATCCACAGCCCGGAGCCAGGGAGTGACGGGATTCACTGTTTCATTACAGTCATCCCCTTCCATAGCCTTTTTCTCTTCTGTAATACCCATATGACAGTGTGCCTCAATGATCCCGGGCATAATGATCCCATGCTTGATCTCTATCACCTGTTCATGGTCAGCGGGATGAATTGCTGTTTCATCCCGCCTGCCAATCTCCGCGATCTTTCCGTCTGCCACATGGATAACGCCGTCTTCTATGTCGGCACCCGCCATGGTTTTAATAGTTCCTCCGATAATATACATATGCCTCTCCTTCCGGTCCTTAAAACAGACTTTCAGGATTCAAAGGCACACCGTCCTTTGTCAGCTGCAGGTACAGGTTGCTGCCTTCCCTGCTGTAATACTTGGTAGGCGCAGCTACAGACGCAATGGCATCTCCGGGAGCCACATAACTGTTCAGGGTCACATTGATCCCGTTCAGCTGCCCGTAAGTGATCAGATAACCGTCACCCAGATCCATTGTAACGGCATGACCGATCTCTTCATTCTCGAAAATGTTGATAACCCTGCCTTCCGCACAGGCACTCACCACAGCACCTTCCTCCGCCCCGATCATAACGGCATCATTATATTTATACTGATCCAATGTGGAAAAATAAGTGCTTCGGTCCATACTGTAAGGAATCACTGTATCACCACTGACAGGCTTTAACAGTCCATTCGTCTCCGAAAAGTGTAATACTCTGTCCACTACTACATCCTGGGATGAAGCTTCCTCATGTTCTGCCGCTTCCGGGGTTTCCTCCGGTTCTTCCTCCTGAGCTGTCTCCATTTCTTCTATCGGTTCAACAGCCGGCTGTTCCGTCATTTCCGAAATGTCAGGAAGCTGTTCCGCATGGGCCAGATCCGCTTCCTCCATAAGGTTGTCCGTCAGCCCTGGGATCTCCACCAACCCGGATCCCACTTCCATGGGAGGATAATCCAGATCATCCTCCAGCATTTCCGGCTCATTTGTCAGATTTGGTTCCGTGTTTTGCGCGATTTCCTGATACTTATCGTCAACACTTTCTTCCAGCGCAGTAAAATCTATGGTATAACCGTTGTCCTCGGATTCCACATCCCTGGACTTCATATAGATTCCTGTCATGGTAAGCGCCGCCAGCACAAAAGCGGATGAAGCAAGCATAACGATACGTTCTTTTTTCGCATTATCTCTTCTATTATTATTCCTTCTCATAGCAGTTTCCTTCCTTTCGCTATTATTCTTGCCATGAGAAGCCGAATTTTATACATTATTTTCAATTAATATGGAAAAGCAGTAAATTTACAGAACAATTCAGCCATGCGGTAATTCGCAGATTGCGCATGGGTGCTTGCACACAAGTCATGATCTGCGAATAGCTGCATGGCTGAGCTATGACACTATTTATGGTGTACCCTTCATAACACGATTGCCCTGCTCGAACAGTTCCTGGGCCGCCTGTTCCGCCGTAATCTCACCGTCCAGCAGCCTGTGAACCAGTTCGTCCGCATATTGATACACTTTTGTGGCTGCTTTCGGGTCTGAAGGGGATATATTGGAGCTGTTCGGTGTAACCACATCATTTATGAATTCCGTGACCATCTGTCCGTTTTGATCCATCAGAGGCGCAATGGCATCTGCTATGACCGCTGACGCCGGAACACCTCTTTCTCCCAGCATGATCTCATTTGCAGGCTTTGAATTTAATAGGTAATTAATCACGTGTACAGCTGCCGCTTCGTCCTCTCCCGCATCCGTGGTCACCGCAAAAAACTGCGCCGGCTTCAGGAAATCAGATTTTGCCGGATCGGAAGAAGGCCATGTAGTGATCCCGATCTCTATATCCTCCGGCGCTGCCTGTGTCATTGCGGTAAGCTGGTTGGACCAGAAAAAGCCGCACCAGGACTGCGTCTCCGGCTCTGTATAGCAGACCAGCGGGCTCTGTTCCACAGAAACGTCTGTCAGGTCCGCATGAACATCGTTCCCGATGATCCAGCCCTCCGCCCTGCCGGTCTCATAAATGCCGAAAAATTCCTGAAAGACCTCTGCTGATCCCACATTCAGCGAATCACTGTTATACAGCTTTGTAATGTCCTGCGCCCTCAGGATATAAGGCAGGAAGTTGTAGGCCATACCGTAAGGCATGTCTGTCTTTACGCCTGATTGGGCATAAATATCCCTGGCCACAGCATAAAATTCCTCCAGGGTCATATTATTCTTGATCTCAATGCCCAGCTGATCCGTCAAAGTTTTATTATACATCAGCGCGGGCACGTTGACACCGCCACAGACCGCATATATCTTACCATTCACAGATCCCGCGCTGATCAGCCCCGGATCCACATCAGATAAATCCAGTGATCCGTCCGCCAGATAAGGCGTCAGTTCCACGAGCATATCATTGCTCACGCTCCGCTCCAGAAAAGAGTAGTCAATCTGCACAATATCGGGAAGGGAATCACTGTCCGCCCTGGATTCGAGCTGATTCCAGTAATCAGGCCACTCCACAGATTCCGTTTCAAAAGTCACACCCGGATTATTGCTGTGGTAAAGTTCAAAAGCCGCCTGCGTCCTCTCCCCCCTGACTGCGCTTCCCCACCACATAAAGGTCAGATCAGCGATATCGTCACCGGGTTCATCCACTATAGTATTCACCTGCGCGAAAGCCGCGCTTCCGTCCTCCGGCTGGGAAGAATCCTCAGCCCCCGCCTGTTCCGTGCCGCACGAGGTCAATCCACAGACCATTATTGCGGAAAGCAATGCAATCAACCGTTTCCTCATAATTACACCTCCTGTCCATTCCATATGGGGATGTGTAAACCTGTTTTTCTGCTGCTCGTTAGCTTACGAAATTCGCTTTTGTAAGCTAACTTCTTATAAACTACATTATACTCTATCGGGCAACCTTTTTGCAACACTCATGTTTTGTTCAGTATTTCTCCTGGACTCCCATCAGGCCATATCTGACATCTTCACTTTCATAACTACATGTAACCAGTGTCACAATATGATCCATGTTACTCAATTTTTAACGGGTAAATTTTAAACAATTAACTTGTATACAATAAAGAAAATAGCTATAATATAACTTATCAGAAGTTTGCCCTTTTTATTCTGATAAAAGGTGCGTCTTTATGCGTCGTATTTGTTGACAGCATTCGTAAAAAATTTAGCTGAGCACATATTTTGCAGAAGGGAGTTTCAGTATGTTTTTATCAAACATTCATATAGAAAATTTTAAAGGAATCCAAAATGCCGACTTTGCATTTACAAGGTCTATGAATTTAATTGTAGGAAATAACGGAACCGGAAAAACATCTGTGCTGGAGGCTATTTCCGTCGCTTTAGGAGGATTTTTAGCCGGAATACAAGGCGTAAATACGATTCATTTTTCAAAAGACGAAATACGTTGTGAAAACCAGCTTCTCGGAACAGGATCCAACAATGTCATTTATCGTACCCCGATTAAAGTGAATGCCAATATCATTATAAATGGTAAAAATTTTCCCATTACCCGTCAGAAAAAAAGCGTAAGCAGCTCGCGTTCCACCATTGAGCCAAGGGATATATGTAAGGAAGCGGAAAAAATGGCTTCCAACAGGGAATCTGTCCTGCCAATTATCAGTTATCAAAGTTTTTCAAGAATTTCCAATCAAAAAAAAGACAAATGGGAAGATCCTTTTTCTACCGATTTTTCCCGAGTTGTAGGTTATACTGATTGTCTGGAAGAAGCATCCAATACAAAAATGCTCACGAACTGGTGCAAAAAAATGGATCACATTTCCTGGCAACAGGAAAAGGAAATTGCAGAGTATGAGGCTGTAAAGCATGCTGCTTCACAATTTATGCAGGTGATGCTGGGCAAAGAGAATATTCACGTTTTTTATGATAAGCGGACAGAAGAATTGATGTATGCGTGTGATTCGGAACAACTCCCAATCAGATTGTTAAGTTCCGGTTTTCGGACACTGTTGGGAATGGTACTGGATATAGCCTATCGTATGGCAATACTAAATCCCGACCTGTTAGATCGTATTGTTACAGCCACACCAGGAATCGTTTTAATTGATGAAATTGACATGCATCTTCATCCAAACTGGCAATGGAAGGTTGTAAAAGCCCTGCAAACCACATTTCCAGAAGTCCAATTTATCGCTACTACCCATTCGCCGATTATCATGGCATCCTGTAAAAAAGAAAACCTGATCATGTTGAACCCTGTAGATCAGTTTCTTGATATTCCGTCCGATATTTATCAAGGAAATACAGTCAAGGGCTGGCAGGTCAACGATGTGTTGGAACAATGTATGAACTCCTGCTGCCGTGATCCGGAAACTGTGAAAATGTTAGAAGATCTTACCAAATTGGCACAAAAGAAAATAAAGCATACCATCACAGAAGATGAATTAGAGAAATACCATTCCATGATAAAAGAATTGAGTGAAATGCTTCCGCAAAATGACATGGGAGTAGAAGAGGCAGCTCTTCTTTCAATCAACGAAATGTTAGGAGGCTCTTTATGAGATTTGTAAAACGTACCGAAAAGCCATTAAGCCTAACCACATATGCAGAACAATGGACAGAAGAACTTTTATCGCAAATCGAAAAAAAAGGAAGCTATTCCAAAGTAGATGACGAATATAAAAATAAATACCGGCAGGAAGACGTTAAGGATGCATTGGAAAAGATGTACACCTGCCATTGCTGTTATTGTGAATCCATTATTGGGATCAACACTTACGGACGGATAGAACATCTGAAACCGAAGTCACTGGCACAATTTCACAAGTATACTTTTGACTGGGACAATCTACACTGGTGCTGTGAGATATGCAACACAAGTTACAAAAAAGCCAACTGGAATTTCCAATACCCTATCTTAGATCCTTCCGCAGATGATATAAGTGCATATCTGAGAATCAATCTGCAGACGGGAGAATATGAAGAAATTGATGGTAATCCAAGGGCAGCAACTACAATAAAGGATACAGGACTGAACCGGGAAAAACTGGTAAAGGTACGGCGACGGATCATTATACATGTAGTCAAAGATTTTAAGGCTTATCAGAAATGCGGAGATGCGGAGGCTTTTCTGACCGGTCTCAGGGAATTGATGGAAGATATGAACTTCCCAAGTTTATATGACGAACTGATTACATATCTGTCAGGCATTACAAGAACCCCATAATCACACCACCGTCTGCTTCATCCATCTGCCGCTCCTGAACCGGAAGAAGAACACAACGCCCCTCACCGCCCAGTCTGTAAACATACCGTACCAGACCGCCATAGGTCCCATTTGGAACGCCCGAACCAGGAAGACACAGAGCGCAACCCTCAGGCACCACATGGTCACCGTGGAAGTAATCATGGAAAACCGCACATCTCCCGCCGCCCGCATCCCATAGGCAGGAATAAAGGAAAATGCCCAGAACAAAGGCTTGGCAATAGTGATCGCGGCTACCATCTCGAAACACATCCGGGCGCTGACCGGCTCCATGCCCGCCAGCCATGTGACCGGCTTACAGATTCCCAGTACAAGCAGGCAGGATATCAGAATGCCTGCCAGTCCCAGCTGGGTACACTTCACGATATAATATTTTGCTTCCTCTTTCCTGCCTGCGCCCATGGCCTGCCCCACCATGGTCATCAGGCCGATGCCTATACCCACACCCGCAATGCCGTTCACCGACTCCATGATATTTGTCATGGCCTGGGCCGCGATCGCCTGCGTCCCCATGGTGGAGACAGTGGACTGGATGGCCAGCTTTCCAAACTGGAACATGCCATTCTCAATGCCGGATGGAATCCCGATGGCCAGCACTTTCCAGATCAGGGACATGTCGGGTCTGATGGCAAGGTAATCACGCACCACAATAGCCTGCCTGGGTCTTCTTAAGAAAGCGAAAATCACAACGGCGGAAAAGATCCTGGAAACCAGAGTGGCCAGCGCCGCTCCCGCCACCCCCATCTGCAGGCCGAATATCAGCAGGGCATTGCCAAAGATATTGATAAAATTGGAGACTACCGACACCTTCATGGGAAACCTGGAATTGCCGCCGGCCCGGAAAAATGCCGCGCCCGCGTTGAACAGCGCCAGAAAGGGATAGGACAGCACCGTGATCAGGAAATAGGTCTGCGCCTGCGTCATCACCCCTTCCTCAATCTGACCAAAAATCAGGCGCAGCAGCGGTTTGCGCAGCGCCAGCCCGAACAGAGTCAGTGACAGGGAGATAGTGAGTACTGTCAGAGCCACCTGCCTTGCCGCCTGATTGCTGACATCCTGTTTCCCGCTGCCCAGATACTGGGAACAGATAATGGCCGCGCCGGAGGCCATTGCCGCGAATACCTGGATGATCAGATTGTTGATGGAATCCACCAGTGACACCGCCGAGATCGCCTCACTGCCCACATTGCTTACCATCATGGTATCCATCATGCCCATAAAAGAGTTCAGGAACTGCTCGATCACAATGGGGATCAGCAGGGCAAACATGGCCTTTGTGGGATACAGGAGACGGTTAAATTCAATTTTATTCTTATCGTACAGCTTCATGGATACGGCCGCTTCTTTCCGCAGGAACTGTTAGGCATTCACATTCCATGAGACGCTTCAGGAGTTCCTTATATTTTCAGCAGAATTATACCACATTTTCCAAAATAAGCAACCATGCAGCCCCCTAAAGTTCCAGTAGGTATGCAGACATGGTATGCGGGTCCAAAAAATCAGGGGGAGCAGCCACTCCCCCGTAAAATCACAGATCGTCATAAAAAACGAACAAACCCAACTAAAATACGTTTCACATCAGGCGCCCTTGTCATATTTTGCCACATCCACATGCTGGATCGTACCCGCAAGTCCATTCTCATACAGGAAGACACCTGTGCTGCGGATCACGCCCTGGGTCCTGCCTTCCTGTCCCTGCAGGGTAAAGTCTGTGGCCGCCTTCTGCAGGCAGATCGCACCGACGCCCTTATCCGCGAGCCGATAGAGCACATCCTTTCCGTTCTCGTCCTTGCACCATATCTTCAGCTTATCCCAGACCGCGTCATTTTCATCGATCCATCCGTTTCCGTCCTCGTCATATTGCGCCAGATCCGCGAAGCCGTCCCCGCTCTGTGTGCCAAAGAGCTCACTCCCGTCGTTAATGACGCCGTCCCCGTTCTTGTCCAGGGCCAGATAACCGCTCCCCTTGCCCAGCCGGGAGATTTCATCCTTCTCCCCGTCCGCGTCAATATCAAAATAAAAAGTCTGGTCTTCCACATCCGCCACATCGCCATCCAGATTTATGACAAGCGGATCACATAGCGTAAATCTGGCGAGCTGCAGATCCTCTGTAAAACGGCTCTGGAACTCCCTGCTCATCCCCACATTGACATGGAAGCTTATCTCCCTTCCGTCCGCAGTCTTCACCGTTCCCGCCGTGGAAAAGGTGGTGCGTTCGCTTTCGGTGTGGATCGTTTCATGGCTATAATTCAATACCCGCATATTGATGGAAGAACTTTTCAGCTGCAGGACCTCACCTGTTCCCTGGGCGGTGGGAGTCTGCCGTAGGATTTCTTCGGTCTCATTGCCGGAAGAACTTCCATAGCTGTTTTCCTGCCCCCAGCTGCCCAGCCTGTTCCTTCTGTAGGCAAACAGCAGATCAAAGATATACCGTACCGTCCTCTGGCGGATTTGATCCAGTGTCTGGCTCTCCCTGCTGCGCACTCTGATTTTCGCCGTGGAAACCTGCATGCGCCCCTGCCAATCGTTCAATGAGGCTGTCTGGTTTCCTGTTTTGTTCTGTTCTGTATTCCCGTTTTCTTCCGTATTCTCCGTTCCCGGTTTCTCTCCGTTCTGGTCCGCCGCCTGGAGTTCCGTCCCGCTTTCGGTATACCGGGATACCACATACCGTCTTATGTTCAGAGTAGATTCCCGATAATTTCTTGTGGATTCCATTCCCACTGCGCTGGAATCAATTTTCAATCTCTGTTCTCTCCTTTATGTCCACCCGTTCATGCCTGCGATAACAGTTCACCTTCCCTGATGCCGCTGCCGCCGCAATGCCGAACTCTCCCATGACGTCCTTCCTGTCCCTCATAAAAAGGAATGGCATTCACACGTGAAAATCCCTTTCCCGTACAAATACCATCCGTGGTGTCCATTCTTTACTTGGATATCAGTCGGCCTAACTGATATCCTGTAATAATATTATCGGCACACTTCTTATTTAATTTATACTCACAGCCGAAAACATTTGCCGGATTGAAAGCACAGCGCAATCCTATTTCTTCTCAGGAAAAGGGATCACATTTCCCCCCTGCTGCTTCGCCGCCTGCTGTTTCGCCGCCGCTACCCTTACCGCCATGATGTTGGCCACCATCTCCTTCGGCACAATGATGTTGCAGCCTGCCGGATTGATCACAAACCCCAGCGCCTGTGTGGTACTTCCGTCTCCGTTTTTATGGAACAGCATTGCAACATAATCATCAAATTTGAGTGCGAACGTGGGAAGCGGCCTGGTCTTCTCCTGCCATTTTCCATACTCTGACGCATCCGTGAACGCCATGAAAAATTTCTTTCCGTCCGGTGCGGAAAGCATGGGGAACTGTATTTTACTGTTTCCCGTAATGGTAAGCTTTCCTTCCGCGTCTTCCACAGGCTCCGGATCAATCAGGGCAGGAGCGATAAAGCTGGACTTTGTCATTTCCGCCACAAACATATTGCGGTGTTCCGGCGTATCCTCCGCCTTCAACAATTCAATGGTTCCCACCAGCATAGGATTGGATACAGGTCTATTAAATTCCATTTTTCCTCTCATTCCGCCGCCCCAGGGCGGCACATACAGTCAAACACGGTTATAATTGATCAGGCAGCCTCGCAAAATAATCTGTCTTTCCTCGTCCGTCAATTCGCCCAGCTTCAGGCCAAACTCTTCCAGAGCGCCATTCTTTACCACATAAGCGACAATATCGTCATTTTTCTCTTCCACCGCTTTCTTAATGCCAGGGATAAACAGGTAATCCAGGTTCCGGAAGGGCAGTTCTCCCGCTTTGATCAGGAAGGGCAGCATTCCCCAGTTGATCAGGTTGGAGCGGTAACGCTTTGTGGCATACTCGTTGGCAATGTTCGCCCAGCCTCCCAGCACCTTCTGGCAGGACGCCGCCTGCTCCCGGGCGGAACCGTCCCCGGGCTTTACCGCGAAAATAGTGGAGCCGAAGCCGGTATTCGTGTGGCTCACCTCCGGGAACTTCGCTTTGATGGGGTCCATCACATCCTTGATGGCAGGCAGCACATGGCAGGGATGCCCTCCCTTCATGCGCTCCTCCTCCAGGGCATGGATCGCCTTGGCGCGGCCCACATACTCGGGATCCTTGCGGCTTAAAGCAAACTCCGCCAGACCCAGGGGATTGGAACGGTAGGACGATGTCTCGCCGGAGGGAATCAGCTCATCTGTCGTGGTGACGGGATCATGAATCTCGCTGACCACCTGCAGCACCAGATTCTCCGGCAGTTCGCCCATGGCAGGCCAGTCCTTGATATTGGGTCCAAACTGGATCTCCGTGTCAGGATCCGCCACACCCTTGGAATCAAATACGCGGTTGGCATAGATATTGCTGTCAAAATGGTACTTGTATTTACCGATCTCCCCGTCAAAGTCCGTCGCGGGAGTCAGTACCCCCTTGTTCGCCGCAGTGGCAGCAATAGACCGGGCATCCATCAGCGCAACGGAAGAGATCTGCCCGTTCTGCAGCTTGCTTCCCTCACGGTTAGGGAAATTCCTGGTGGAGTGGCGGATGCTGAAAGCATTGTTGGCGGGCGTGTCCCCCGCGCCAAAGCAGGGACCGCAGAATGCCGTCTTCAAGACGGTGCCGGTCTCCATCAATGTGGCAGCACAGCCATTCTTTACCAGCTCCATATAAACAGGCATGGAAGCGGGATATACGCTGAGCGTAAATCCATCAGAGCCGATATATCTGCCCTTCATGATATCGGCTGCGGCACAGATGTTCTCAAAACCACCCCCCGCGCAGCCTGCGATAATGCCCTGATCCACCATGAACTTACCGTTCCTTACTTTATCCTTCAGGTGAAACTCCACAGCGCCGTCCAGACTGACCTGGGCGCGCTTTTCCGTCTCGTCCAGAATCTCCATGAGGTTGGCGTTCAGCTCCTCAATGGTATAGGTATTGCTGGGATGGAACGGCATTGCAATCATGGGGCGCACCCTGGACAGATCCACCTGGATCATGCCGTCATAGTAAGCTGTCTGGCCGGGATTCAATTCCTTATAATCCGCCTTCCGGCCATGGATCTCATAAAATTCCTCTATCTCGCCGTCCGTCTTCCAGATGGAGGACAGACAGGTGGTTTCCGTGGTCATGACATCAACGCCGATACGGAAATCAGCGCTTAAGGATGATACGCCGGGACCCACGAATTCCATCACCTGATTTTTCACATAACCGTTTTTAAATACCGCGCCTATGATGGCAAGCGCCACGTCCTGGGGGCCGACGCCCTTGACAGGGGCACCCGTCAGGTATACGCCCACCACGCCGGGCATATTGATGTCATAGGTCTGGTTCAGGAGCTGTTTCACCAGTTCCGGGCCGCCCTCGCCCACAGCCATGGTACCCAGGGCGCCATAACGGGTATGGGAATCGGAACCAAGGATCATACCGCCGCCGGTGGCAAGCATCTCCCTGGCAAACTGATGGATGACTGCCTGGTGAGGGGGCACATAGACGCCGCCGTACTTCTTCGCACAGGTCAGCCCAAACATGTGGTCATCTTCATTGATCGTGCCGCCCACCGCGCAAAGGGAATTATGGCAGTTGGTCAGCACATAGGGCATGGGAAACTTCTGAAGTCCCGACGCCCTGGCTGTCTGGATAATCCCCACAAACGTAATATCGTGGCTGGTCAGCTTGTCAAACCGCACTTTCAGCTTGTCCATATTTCCGGAGGTATTATGGCTTTCCAGGATGCCATAAGCGATGGTCTGTTTCGCCGCCTCCTCCCTTGTGATCTCTCTGCCGGTCTTTGCCTTGATCGCCGCAGCCGCCTCCGCATTATCCGGCACGATCTCCGTACCGTTTAACAGATATGCGCCGCCCTGCATTAATTCTATCATCCTGCTCCTCCATTCCAACACAATCAACACCCCCGCTGCAAGCAACGGGGTATGTGACCCTCGCGGCATTCGCCAAGTCAGCCTGCTGACTTTATGCTCGTGCAAGCAGCGGCACAAAGTCAATTACACTGACTTGGCTCATTGCTCAACGAGCAATGTTTGCTCGCGGAAATCATCTGTTCCATTTCTTCACTAAGTATTTATTATAAGAGAAACAGCGGTTTTATGCAATGCTTAAAATCTTAATACTGCTAAAGTTCAGCAAAGTTCACAAAGTATGGGGAACCACCACTCAGCGTTTCCCTCGTGGCGATTCCCCTTTTACGTGTATTTCACCTGCAAAACAGCTATCTCCCCCTGTCCGTACCATCACGTCCAGCACAAAATTCCCCTGCTCCGTGTAGCAGGACATTCCGCCACCCAGCCGTTCCGCCGCCTCCTGCACCGTAGGCAGGCCGAATCCATGATCCTGTCCCTGTTTTCCGGTAACTGGGATGACACCCTTCTCCACATACAGGGAATCCCGGCAGCGGTTTCTGATCCGGATCACCAGGTAGGCCCTGCTGTATTTCATCTGCACAGACATTTCCCGCCTGTCGGATTCCAGCCCCTGCAAGGCATCACAGACATTTTCCAGCCCGTTGGAAAGGATCTGGCACAATTCCATATAAGGCAGTTCTTCCTCTCCCACCTGTATGTCCAGCGTACAACGCGCCCCCATCTCCTGGAGTTTCTGATAATAGTGCACGAATACCGCATTGAGATAGGCGTTGGCGCAGAACGGTCCTGACAGGGAATCCATCTCCACTGCCACACCCTTCAGATATCCCTGCGCCTCTTCCAGCTTACCGGCGGCAAGCAGCCCAGACAACGTGACCGCATGTCCTTTCATGTCATGCTTCATCCTCCGGATGCGCTGCTGATCCTCAAGCTGTTTCTCCAACGCATTTTTCTGTTCCTGTAGGATACGCTCACTCTGCTGTTTCCGATAGAGCAGCAGTTGTCTATACAGCGCCGAGAAAATCGTACTGTAGTTAAAAAACATCAGAAGCAGCACCAGAATACAGAGAAAGGTATCCTCCGGCCGGTTAACGATATTGGTGGGGAACTGCACCACCACTGTCAGAAGCACATAGTAAAGCATTGTCATAAACGCAAAAATACCCCACCCGCCCTTCACTGCATCCTGTAGTTCCAGATAGGGCTTTCTCAGGAAACGCCATACACAGTATTCGATCAGGGGAAAAGCCACCAGCCTGCTGACCAACAGTAATACGTACTTCCCGCCGCCCAGATAGTGGTCCAGCAGATTGGTCACTGCCATGATCCACAGGCATGTGGTATCCGCAAGGCAGAATGTAAGCAGGAAACGGCAGCGCTTATCCGCCGACATCACATAAAAAAAGAGAAAGCTGGGAATCGAACAGGTAAACAGAAATGCCTTTGCCAGCGTTTCGAACCCGAACAGGATCAGCCCGGCACCATTCAGGAACATCAACACCCCCATACCTGTCCCCGCAATTATGACTGTCTTTTTCCTGGTGAGACGCGACCGGAACAGCATGATAAACAAGAAAATCACATGGAACATTGCCCAGAAAATCGAGAGATCACGTAACAGCGCCATTGCCTCAGTACACCTCCTCGAACAGTATATCCTGATACCGCCTTTTCACTTCCGCATAGTATTTTCTGGACACCGGGATCCGCTCCCCGGAAATCACCAGATCCTTTCCATTCAGGCTGTCCACATGATACAGATTTACCAGGAAACTCTGATGACACCTGAAAAACACATCCCCACATATCTGTAGGGCCAATTCATTCAGCTTCCCCCTATATTCCTGTACCGTACCATCCGTACAGTAGATACAGATCGTATGCTCCCTGCTGCTGATATACCGGATTTTTCCATAGGGGATCGATCCTGCCTGCCCCCGGCTTTTAAAGACAAGGCTCTTTTCCTTTTTCCCTGCAAGATTCCTTGACACCCTGTCAAGCAGCCGTCTCACTGCTTCTTCCTTCACAGGCTTGACCAGATACTGGAGTGCATAGAGGTCGTATGCCTCCCGGTAAAATTCATTGCTTGACGAGACAAAACAGATAACAGCCTCTTCGTCCATATCGCGAATCCTTCCGGCCATTTCTATTCCACCCAGGGATCCTTCCATATAGATATCCAGAAGATACAGGTCATACCGCATTTCCTTCAATTCCATATCTGTCAGGATGCTGTCCGCATCAGAATATACCCTGGCCTCGTGTCCGCCCAGGAAAGCTTTCAACGTCAGGGCATCCTCCATACAATCATCATATATCGCTATTTTCATTGTATTCAACTTCCTTCTTTTCCACAGGCTCTCCCATTTTTATAATCCTCCAGTAAATCAAAAAACCTCTCAATCACCCTTCCTGCTGTCTGGCCTGCTATAAATACCAGACAATATTCCCCGCCAGCCGCCTCATACCCTCTTTCGACACAGGCCATATATATGCCCCATTTCCCCAACAGAAAAGCGATAGCCAGCGCATAGGCAATTCCTGCCATAGCCTGAAAAAGGTTTTTGCTCCTGATCTGCGTAAAGATAATGCTCCCCACGCAGAGCAGAACCATCAGGATTTTCATCATATCCTGCGGACCCACTCTAATTTCCGGAAAATGCAGTTCCTCTGTCATATTACGCTCCGGTTCGATGGTATACTCCGATTCCATGATACCCTCCGCCTTCAGGTCCACCCGCTTTGAAATTTCGTCTGTCAACATTTTCGACAGACTGTACACAAATGCCACAACCGCCAAAACCGCAAATGCAATCACAATAACACTGTTGAGTACAAATACACTTTTACCTTTCATTGCGACCCCTTTTTCGTGAATACAATATTTCTGTGGAAATCAAGGTATCTATGGTTGTTGTATCAAAAAACTTGTTAACACTCATTTAAACTCACAAACCCGCGCTTTCAGCGCTCCCTGCCCGATTTCATCGGGCGTTTGCTCGTTAATGCCGCGGAAAAAACAAATGCCTGCTTCGCAGTCGCTTGTTTTTCCCTTGCGGCTATTATATCACAAAGCCGCTCTCTCCTTCATTGCCATTTTTGCTCCTATATATGCTATTTTTGCGTTCTTTTCCTCCATAAAAAAAGCGCCATTCCATGGCGCTTTCCTGCATAGGTCATATCGTGCAGCTTTCCCCTGTTCCTGACAGGGTGGCCGCCCCTCTTCCAACGGCTACTTCACTCCCGTAAGCCGGATCAGCACAGCGCTTCCCTCGTAAGCCGCGTCCCCCACAATCTGTCGCACCTGCCGCTCCTCACTCATGACACTATTGTCATAAAGGTGCACATGCCCGGCAAGCATCAGCCGCACCGGGCTGTTATCCGCTGTGGCCAGTTCCAGAAAACGCTGGGAAGCTTCATCGGGCCATATGCCTCCCTGATCCCCGTTTCCGATCACGGTGGGGCTGTTCCACGCCTCCAGCGCTTTGGGCAGCAGCGCCTCGGATGAGTAGGGCACATGAAACAGTAGGATCACCGGCTTGTTTTGTGCCAGAAGCTCCTCAAAGGCAGGGATCGCATCCGGGTTAACCTGGCCCGGGCTGTTATCCACTCCTGCCAGAAGGAGTTCCCCCACCTCTATGGAGTGGATCGCCGTATTTTCCTGCATCATGGGCTCCAGCCCGGTCAGGTAATTCTCTTTCCCGTAATCCGTCATGTACTCCCAGGGATAGGTCCAGTCATGGTTGCCGGGCACATACAGATATGGCATGTCCAGCTCTGCCAGCTGTGTTTGAAGCCACTCCACATTTGCGCCGGAAGGGGAATCTATGATATCGCCCCCCAGGAGGACCGCATCCACCTCCATCTCATTGGCGTATGCGATCCATTCCGGGAACTGCTCCGCGGAAGGCACTCCCGCTTCGTTCACAAACTGCCCATACCGCTGCGACGCATATTGCCGTTCCTGTTCGGAAGCGACCTCATCCTGTATGACCACATGGGAATCCGTCAGGAACAAGAAAGTATATTCCCCTTCCAGCCCTTCCACGTATATGCTTTCTTCCGTAATGCACTTCTCCCAGGATATGTCCTTATGACTACAGCCGCCCAAGCATATCGCTGAGGCGGCCGCACACACAAGGAATCCTGCACGTTTCCATACTCTGCCCATGAGGTTCCTTTCATAATTCCCGTCATGCCGCCTGCGGCGGCACAAATATTCTATGAGAAGAATCGCCGCTCTTGCGATTCTTCTAACTGCTTTAGCAGTTTGTGAGACTTAGAACTTCTTGGCGTCCCATCCTATGATGGGACGTCTTTAGAAGTTCTTCTCACACTTTTACAATGTCACCTTATCCAGATGCCAGATTTCGTCAACATACTGCTGGATGGTTCTGTCGGAGGTGAACTTGCCGGAGCAGGCCACGTTCAGGATCGCGCTCTTTGCCCAGCTCTCCGTCTTTTTATAGGCAGCCTCCACCTTCTTCTGGGCTTCCGCATAGGATCTGAAATCCTTCAAAATAAAGTAAGTATCCTTGTTCAGCAGGGTGTCATACAAAGGTTTGAACAGTTCCTTGTCAGCGGAATAGGTTCCGTCGATCAGCTGTGTCAGCACCTTTTTCACATCCCCGTCATTGTTGAATATCTCAATGGGGTAATAGCCGCCATTGTTCTCGTAGTTGATTACCTCGTCAGAAGACATACCGAAGATAAAGGCATGCTCCTCTCCCACTTCCTCCACGATCTCCACATTTGCGCCGTCCATGGTGCCCAGGGTCAGCGCGCCGTTGAGCATGAACTTCATATTGCCGGTGCCGGATGCCTCCTTGCTGGCCGTGGAAATCTGCTCGGATACATCCGCCGCCGCAAAAATGATCTCCGCGTTGGACACGTTGTAATTCTCAATAAATACCACTTTCAGCTTCCCGCCGATGGATTTGTCATTGTTGACCACATCCGCCACGGAATTGATCAGCTTGATGGTGAGTTTTGCAGTCTTATAACCCGCCGCAGCCTTGGCGCCGAAGATGAAGGTCCTGGGGTAGAACTCCATGGAGGGATTGGCTTTCAGCTGATTATAGAGATACATCACATGTAAAATATTTAAAAGCTGCCTCTTATACTCATGAAGACGCTTTACCTGTACATCAAAGATGGACTTGGGATCCACGTCGATACCGTTGTGCTCCTTGATATATTTCGCCAGACGAAGCTTGTTCTGGTACTTGATCTCCATAAACTCCTTCTGGGCTTTTGCGTCATCCGCAAAGGGCTTGAGCTTCGCGATCCGGGGCAGATCGGTGATCCAGCCGTCGCCGGCCTTTGCCGTAACCCAGTCGGCCAGCAGGGGATTGCCGTGCAGCAGGAAACGCCTCTGGGTAATGCCGTTGGTCTTATTGTTAAAGCGCTCCGGGAACATCTCGTAAAAGTCCTTCAGCTCTTCCTTTTTCAAAATGTCCGTATGAAGCCTTGCCACACCGTTCACGGAATAGCCGGCAACGATAGCCATATGGGCCATCTTTACCTGTCCGTCATACAGGATGGCCATCTTGCGGATCTTCTCCTGTACATCCACGCCGCAGACATGAGCGTATTTCTCTTCGATCTCTAAAATGAATCTGCGGTTGATCTCCTCCACGATCTGGTAAATCCTGGGGAGCAGCCTGGAAAACAAATCAATAGGCCATTTTTCCAACGCCTCCGCCATAATCGTGTGGTTGGTATAGGCGCAGGTCTTTGTGGTGATCTCCCATGCCTCGTCCCAGGACAGATGATACTCGTCCAGCAGGATTCTCATGAGCTCCGGAATCGCCACGGTGGGATGGGTATCGTTCAGCTGGAACGTAACCTTCTCGTAAAAGCGATGGATGTCGTCATGCTTTCTCATGTATTTCTGTACCGCTTCCTGCACGGACGCGGAAATGAAGAAATACTGCTGTTTCAGACGAAGCTCCTTGCCTGCATAATGGTTGTCGTTAGGGTAGAGCACCTCCACAATATTTCTTGCCAGGTTCTCCTGCTCCACAGCCTTGCGGTAATCGCCCTGGTCAAATGAGTCCAATTTAAAGCCCTCCATGGGCTCAGCATCCCAGATACGCAGGGTGTTGACGATACCGTTATTATAGCCCACAATGGGAAGATCGAAAGGAATCGCCCTGACAGCCTGATAGCCTTCCTGTGAGAAATGGGCAACACCGTTCTCGTCATTATACATTGCCACATAGCCGCCGAACTTCACCACCTTGGCATATTCCGGCCTGCGCAGTTCAAAGGGATTGCCGTCAGCCAGCCAGTTGTCGGGTACTTCCACCTGATAACCGTCCCGGATCTCCTGCTTGAACATGCCGTAGCGGTAACGGATGCCGCAGCCATAGGCAGGATACCCCAGGGTCGCCAGGGAATCCATGAAGCAGGCCGCCAGACGCCCCAGACCGCCGTTGCCCAGGGCTGCATCGGGCTCCTGATCCTCCACCAGGTTCAGGTCAAAGCCAAGCTCCTCCAAAGCCTCCCTCACAGGCGCGGAAGCCTGCAGATTAATGATATTGTTGCCCAGCGCGCGTCCCATCAGGAACTCCATGGACATGTAATATACCATCTTAGGATCTTCCTTCTCATAGGCCTTCTGGGTCTTGATCCAGTTCTCTATGATCTGATCCTTGATCGCCAGGGACGCAGCCTGGAATACCTGCTGGGGCGTAGCCTCGGACATATCCTTACGGTAAAGTGTCCTGACATTATACTCCACACTTCTCTTAAACAGATCCTTATTAAATTTTAACTTATTCTCCTTATTTTCCTTTACTTCCACAGTTTCCACGTTTTTTTCGGCAGTCACTGCTGGATTCCTTTTGATGATCGCATTCTTCATCTCTGCTTTCCCATCTCCTTTTCCTGTTTCCGCTCACATTTCGCTCAATCGTCACACCGATACAATATGGCAGGCGAACTTCACATAATCTACTTTGCACTCGCAGCATGGCTGCTCGTTAGCTTTTGTAAGCTGCTTTGCACTCGCAGCACGGCTGTTCGTTAGCTTACGAAGTTCGCCCTTGCAGGCAAGCGAACTTCTTGTAAGCTACATTATACCAGATAATGGAACTTTTTCAAACCTTTTCTACAGCAATGGTCACTGTTTCCCCGTTTACGTTCCATTCTTTGGAAAATGCATAGTCCACCCTGCCATCTGTCAGTGAATCTGCCAGGACCTTGTCGGCGATCACCCGCAGGTTCCTGTCCGCCAGGGCCGACAGCCTTGCATTTCCCATAAGGCATACTTTAATGTGATCCATCACCTCGAAGCCGGCATCCTTACGCATGGTCTGGATCTTGCTGATGATCTCGTAGACAAAGCCTTCCTCGATCAGTTCCTCCGTCAGGTTCGTATCCAGGACAACGGTCAGCTTGTTGTCCTCCTGGGAGACATAACCCTCCTTCTGGGTCATATCAATGAGCAGATCCTCCTTCGTCAGTTCCACAGACACCCCGTCCACTTCAAAGGCAAGCTTCCCATTGGCATTGAGGTCATCCATGGCAGCGTTTCCGTCCAGGGAGGCCAATACCTTCTGGATGCCGCCCAGCTGTTTCCCATACTTAGGTCCCACCGTGCGCAGCTGGGGTTTGAAGGTATAGGAGGTAAAATCCCTCACATCCTCCGTGAACACCACCTCTTTCACATTCAGTTCTTCCTTGATGATATCCGTATAGAACTGCTCCAGCGTAAAGTCCGCCTTAATGTACATCCGGCTGATAGGCTGACGGTTCTTGATGGCCGCGTCATTACGGCAGGCGCGCCCCATGGCCACCGCCTCCAGCACATCCTCCATGGAATCTTCCAGTTCTTTATCGATAAAACGTTCCTCCGCCACAGGGAAATCACACAGGTGAATGCTCTCCGGCGCGGAAGCGTCAATGCTGCGCACCAGGTTCTGGTAGATTTCCTCCGTCATGAAGGGCACCATGGGCGCTGCCGCCTTGCAGATGGCTGACAGGGCGGTATACAGCGTCATGTAGGCGTTGATCTTATCCTGCTCCATGCCCTTTGCCCAGAAACGTTCCCGGCTGCGGCGCACATACCAGTTGCTCATCTCATCCACGAAATCCTGCAAGGCCTTTCCCGCCTCCGGGATACGGTATTGATCCAGGTTCCGGTCCACCTCGCCTACCACCGTGTTCAGGCGGGAGAGCAGCCACTTATCCATGACGGACAGCTTCTCGTATTCCAATTCATATTTTGTGGCGTCAAAATGGTCAATATTGGCATAGAGGATAAAGAACGCATAGGTATTCCAGAGCGTTCCCATGAACTTTCTCTGCCCTTCCATCACTGCCTTGCCGGAAAACCGCTTGGGCAGCCAGGGCGCCGCGCTGGTGTAGAAATACCACCGGATGGCATCCGCGCCGTAAGTCTGCAGCGCGTCAAAGGGATCCACCGCGTTCCCCTTGGACTTACTCATCTTCTGGCCATTCTCATCCAGCACCAGTCCCATGACAATGACATTCTCATAGGGCGCCTTGTTAAACAGCAGTGTAGACTCTGCCAGCAGGGAATAGAACCATCCCCTGGTCTGGTCCACCGCCTCGGAAATAAACTGGGCGGGGAACTGCTGCTCAAAGAGCTCCTTATTTTCAAAGGGATAGTGATGCTGCGCAAAGGGCATCGCCCCGGAATCAAACCAGCAGTCGATCACCTCCGGCACCCGCTTCATGGCCTTGCCGCACTCCGGACAGGGGATGGTGATGGCGTCGATGTAGGGTCTGTGAAGCTCCACCGTTTTCGCCTCCTCATTGCCGCTGAGCTGATACAGCTCCTCCCGGCTTCCCACAGAATGCAGATGTCCGCACTCACACTCCCAGATATTGAGCGGCGTGCCCCAGTAACGGTTCCGGGAGACAGCCCAGTCCTGAATGTTCTCCAGCCAGTTTCCGAACCGTCCCTCGCCGATGGACTGGGGGATCCAGTTGATGGTATTGTTGTTCCGCACCAGGTCGTCCTTCACCGCGGTCATCTTGATGAACCAGGACTCTCTCGCATAATATAAAAGGGGCGTGTCGCATCTCCAGCAGAAGGGATAGTCATGCTCGAACTTCGGCGCGTCATAGAGCTTTCCCTCCGCATCCAGATCCTTCAGGATCTGGGGATCGGCATCCTTCACAAATTTCCCTGCGTAAGGCGTATTTTCCGTCATCTCTCCCTTGCCGTCCACAAACTGTACAAAGGGAAGGTCATACTTCCTGCCCACATTGGCGTCATCCTCACCGAAAGCCGGGGCAATGTGTACGATACCGGTGCCGTCCGTCATTGTGACATAAGTGTCACAAGTCACATAAAAGCCTTTCTTGCGCTGCTTTTCGGCCGCTTCCCCGGCACAGGCAAAGAGGGGCTCATATTCCTTATATTCCAGATCCTTACCGGTATAGATCTCCAGCACCTCGTAGGCAGGCTCGCCCTCTTTTCCAAGGCTGCCCAGCACCCTGTCCAAAAGCTCCTGTGCCATATAGTAGGTTCTGCCGTCCGCCGCCTTCACCTTGCAGTAGGTGTCCTCCGGATTCACACAGAGAGCCACATTGGAGGGCAGGGTCCAGGGAGTCGTGGTCCATGCCAGGAAGTAAGCGTCCTCACCCACACACTGAAAGCGCACGATGGCAGAGCGCTCCTTTACCGCCTTATAGCCCTGGGCCACCTCATGGCTGGACAGGGGCGTTCCGCACCGGGGACAGTAGGGAACGATCTTAAAGCCCTTGTAAAGCAGCCCCTTGTCCCAGATGGTCTTCAGCGCCCACCACTCGGACTCGATGAAATTGTCGTCATAGGTCACGTAGGGATCGTCCATATCCGCCCAGAAGCCCACCGTATTGGAAAAGTCCTCCCACATGCCCTTGTACTTCCAGACGCTCTCCTTACATTGGTCGATAAAGGGGGCGAGGCCGTACTCCTCGATCTGCTCCTTGCCGTCCAGCCCCAGCTTCTTCTCCACCTCCAGCTCCACGGGAAGTCCATGGGTGTCCCACCCGGCCTTCCTGGGCACCATATATCCCTTCATGGTGCGGTATCTGGGAATCATGTCCTTGATGGTGCGGGTCTCCACGTGGCCGATATGGGGCATACCGTTTGCAGTGGGCGGTCCATCGTAAAAGGTGTATACCGGCCCTTCCTTCCTGCTGTCGATGCTCTTCTGGAAAATCTGATTGTCCGCCCAGAATTTCTCAATGGCTTTTTCCCTTTCCACAAAATTCAAATTGCTGTCAACCTGTCTGTACATTTTCATCGTTCCTTTCTGCATGATTTTCTGCATAACTTCTTTTTTCTTTATAACAATAGCATTAAAAAAGCGTCCCTTCGTGACGCTTGCAAGTTCGCACAGCGAACTTGTGAACGCATGCGTCTGACGACGCAGTTTCCTACAAGGCAAAAAACCCCGTCCCGTAAAAGGACGAGGTCCATGACTCCGTTACCACCTGTTACAGCATACGATTCTGATGAAAGACGTCCCACAAAGACTTCTAAAAGAATGATATGGTACCCCTTAACGCGGGAATGTCGTCCAGGACTACCGGGAGCCGCCCGCTCTGCTTTCGGTACACACCGTACATCGGCATTTCCTTTGGCCCTGACTGCTCGGAAGTGATCTTCACTGTATCCATACTCGCACCGGCCTTCCACCCCCACCGGCTCGCTTTGTCTTTCCGGATACCGCTACTCTCTCCGTCATCGCATTTCGCTTCATTTCATATGAGGTATTATAATATCTGACTTTTTCACTTGTCAAGTGTCAACTGCATTCTTTGATCAGTACCGCATTTACGATCCGGCACATATTTCCAAACAGCTGTATGGCCAGCTTCGGGAACGAAATGCGGTTCTTGCAGGCCTCCAGAATAGCCATCCCGCAAATATTCCCCTCTGCGTCCCGCAGCAGGAACTGCATACAGCTGAGCACACCCTGTTTCTTCAGCGCGCTGTATACGCGGCGCTGGGAATACTCCATAAAATTCGTATTCGTGCAGATCATCAGGTCATCCTTAAACAGGGTGAGATAATCCCCATCCTCAAAAACATCCTGTTCATCACTTTCCCAGACAAAATCCTGGGGATACTGGCCGATGATCTTCCTATCCTTCCCCCAGAATATCACAATCCTGTCAGCCATGACCGTGTGCACCACCTGCTCCAGGAGTTTCGGCAGGCACCCTCTGCCATCCAATATCATATCTGCCAGATACTTATTGATCTGCCCCAGATCCTTCTCGGAAAAGAAACTGTCCCGGATCTCTGTCATGTCACCGCTGACATCCGTCATATGGAACTGCCCGTGCTTCTGCACGTCATAGATGACAAAACGATTCCGCCCTTTTTGTTTTGCTATATACAATGCCTTGTCCGCAATGCGGAACAGCTCATTAAAGTCATTGGAGTCCACACCACATTGTGCCGCTCCGATGGAACAGGACAGTCTGTTTTCCCCCACACGTTCCAGGAACAGCATATTAATATTGGCTTTGATGCTCCGCAGGTAACTTCTCAGGCCGGGTTCATCTCCATAATCCTTCAATATGATCAGGAATTCATCCCCGCCGATCCGTCCCACCATACCGCTGCCGCCCACCACACTTTTCATCACATCGGAAGCCGCCTTGATGACCTCATCTCCAAAAAGGTATCCGTAAGTATCGTTGACATTTTTAAAATAGTCCAGATCCACAATGGCGACTGCCGCCTGATTGCCGGGTTTCACATTTTTCAGCGCATATTCCGTAATGGACTTTTTATTTAAGGTCTTGGTCAGGGCATCCACAAAGGTACCCTCCAAGTAATCATCCGCCTCCTCATGGGTCTTCACATTGATAACGGCCCAGATTCCCAGAACCAGCTTTGTCCCCTTGTAATCCCTGGGGATCATCCGTATTTTATATCCATCCGTGGAATCGCCGTAAGAAAGGATCTTACCGGAAAAGATGAAAGACTGTTCGCTGTTCGCCCGTGCCAGCGTATCGCAGAAGCTTTCAAAGACCGCCACATCCTTGTCCGCTACATATTTTTTCTCCACAACCTGCTGCCGCCATTCCCGAAGGGGCTGGTTACAGATATCCACCATCTGGCTGTAGTCCATCCAGAACAGATGAAACCTGTCATCCTCAGGGGAATACAGAAAATATGCCTTGCCATTGAGGGTCAGGTAATCTTCAAAGACTGCCAGTCTCCGTTTCAGGCCTTCCGTCTCCTTCTCGTTGCCGCTGATATTCCTTAATTCCAGATAGACAAAGTCTTCCCCTTCATATTTCCGCAGGATCACAAAATATTTCTCATACTCACCCTGCTGGTTCTGCAGCTGGATACATTCGTCAATCTCCTCGCCCGGGGACAGTTCCCGGCACTGATCCACCGCAGAATGCAGCCGCTCCAGATCCTCTTCCCGGACAATCTTATAGAGTGAGGAGTACTGGCGCTCACCCAAAAAGCGAAACATGAGACCGTTTGCTTCATGCAACGTCAATGAAAATGTAAATTTTGCCGCAGGATATATTGATGTATTGACATTCAAACCGTTCACGCTCTACCCAGCCTCCACTCTTACGTCGACTTTTACATACATATATAGCTTATCAAAAAATGTCTAAAAAGTAAAGGTCAGTCGTTTAAAAAGCACGGAAATCAATTTTCAAAAAAAGATAGATAAGATATAATGAAGGCATGGATA
>CAOKWI010000065.1 GCA_948473115.1 uncultured Lachnospiraceae bacterium
GTCCCGCCTGCATTGCCATAAATGGCATGCAGACAGGTCATTGGATTGCAACCGCACAGGTGGAATAATTTTGGCTTGAATAACCCAAATTGCTGCTGCACGACGGAAAAAGAAAAAAGCCGTGGTGCGGCAGACCTTAATCATACAATGTATGTCGCTTCGTTTGTTCAACATATGTTGCACACAAGACATTGCTGCACTTGCCAATTTCACTCACATACAAAAGACTACTTATCATAATTATGAAACAGGAAAAAGAGAACTGCCATTTGAACTGGCGGTCACGCTTGCCCGGTTTTATGATGTCTCATGAGATTATATCGGTGGACCGACCAATGATATAACGGATACGATGTAATTAAAAATCATGCTTGACAGCAATCCCCGCATACTCTATACTGTAGAAAAAGAAATGGGTTTTTTGCCAAGTAAAATCTTATGATTCGAAAGGGTTGCTCGTTTCTTTTTTTATGTCCATGATGTCATAAAGATACATTTTTCCGTCTGCATCATGCCGTATCAGCATAGAGGCATGGAACACATTATATCGTTCCACTTCCCCGCTCTCATCATAAACTGGCAGTGCAAAACGTGAATTATACCGATACCAGCCGTTCGCGGCATTTCTGTTATGCTTTTCACCGGAATTTTCCCTGAAATGCTTTCCGGTTGCTATCTCCAACATCTCCGGTATTCCCTGCGATGCATTTGCTTTTGCCTTCGCATTTGCTCCTTTCAGCGAATATGTATACCGCGAACCAGTGTATTCATCCGGTAGCTCTTTTCCAATGTATACAATATCGTTTGTATCGGCGATTTCATAAAATTCACCGACATAGGTTTCAAGATAATTCTTTACATCGTCCCAATTTACAGACCTTTTTCCTTTGAATATAATATCATTTATTAGTACAATTTTATTTTCCTTTAAGTCTGTTATTATATTTACATTCCTATCCAAAATTGTTTCCCCCGTCAAATTGTCTGTTTTTATCGTGTTTTGTCAGTCTTTACCGATTATAGCAGAAAAAGGCTGACCCATCAATTAAAAAGACGTTTGCTTATAACGACCTACTGCTACAGCGACTATATGAACGAGGCCGGGAACGAGGTCAATCTGGCGGGGCTGGCTTCCATCGCCTATGAAAAGGAGCGTCAGGCGGACGCCGGCGGTATTGTTACTCCGGAGCGGGTGCGGCAGACCTTAATCATGTAAATTTCGCCATTTTGACTGTTCAACGTATGATGTACACAAGACGTTGTTACATACACTTTATTGTACACTGACAATGAGGTGATACAAAATGGGATATTATCCTAGGCTAAGAGATTTAAGGGAAGATAAGGACTTGTCCATCAGAAAACTTGCCGATTTAATTCACATACAGAAGACTACTTATCATAATTATGAAACAGGAAAAAGAGAACTGCCATTTGAGCTGGCGGTCACGCTTGCCCGGTTTTATGATGTCTCATTAGATTATATCGGTGGACTGACCAATGATACGACGCCGCCAAAAAAAAGATAGAACACACTTTTATGTATCCAATTTTACTTATTTCTTTTTCAAAGCATGGCTTTGACATAATTTATTGCGCGGATCTGCGTACATCCCATTTTGATAAGATATTTAATGATGCAGTAATTATTTTTTTTAAACCGTCTCATTGCATTAAGGAGAAAAATACACTATGCTGAAAGCAGGAGGTGGCTGATATGGCTGATGAGGACAGGAAGGATTTTAATGCCATGCTGCAGGACAGCAAGGATATGCCCAAGTACCAGACGATCACGGATCAGAAAAGTATTGAGAAATACGGCGGGAGTAGAATGTATTTTGCACCGCCCATGGACTATGACAGGGTGATGAGGCAGGTGCCTTACGGGAAGGTGGTGACAGTGGGGGAAATCCGGGAATATTTTGCGCGGAAAAGCGGCGCGGATTTCACGGAGCCCATCACGGCGGGGATTTTTGTGTCCATTGCGGCATGGGCAAGCCATCAGCGCAAGGAGGACAAGACGCCTTACTGGCGGACTCTGAAGGCAAACGGGGAATTGAACCCAAAGTATCCCGGCGGGGTCGAGGCACAGAAGGAGAAGCTGGAAGCGGAGGGACATACCGTTGTTTGGAAAGGGAGGACGAATATCCGGTATTATGTAAAGGATTATGAAAAAGTTCTTTATATCCTTTCCTGATGAGAAGCTATGTCCACAGTTATTCAGCGGATAAAAATAGCCTTATCACTTAAGCGATAAGGCTGGATTTTCAAGCCGGACATTTATGAGACGCTTCCGGTAAGCGAACAATAAACCAGTAATGAATGACGATTATTTTCTTCTTGCCAATTCGGGGAACTCTGTGTTATACTCTGACTCAACCTGTTATGCGGGAGCAGCAGGGCAGAAAGGAAAGCGAGGTAAAGACAATGAGGCATATCAGGGTTTATTCCAAAACAGACAGACTCAATTTACCTCGGTGTGAAAAGGATCAATTTGATTTTTTCAGTATGGATCCAGTGTTGAATAGGTTCGTTTGGATGTAACGCCGTGGCAGTCTGTCACGGCTTTTGTTTTGCGCTTTCCTGCTCATTCAAGGGGATCGCTTTGCCCTGTGGGAATGAATAGATACATATAAAAACAGATGTAATAAGTCAGATGCAATAAGAACGGATGCAATAAAAATGGATGTAATCAGAACAGATACAATGAAAACAGATACAATTATAAAGCAGGAGGGGGAGAAAAATCATGTTATTCAACACGGGTGCGAGAATGGAGAAAAGTTCCGGCAAATACGGTTTTTTCAGCAATCTGCACTATCATTTCAGAAATCTGAGGAAATGGGAGCCGGTAGTCTTCTGGGTTTCCTATCTGAGTTTGATTCCATGGACGATCAACTGTCTGATCAGGGATATCCTGCCCTCTGCCATTGTGGCGGGGCTGGAACAGCACTGGGAGCTGAAGCATTATCTGCTGGTGATCCTGGGACTGATCCTGGTCATGTGGGTCTGCACGTTGTTGAGCAGCCTGAAGGAACAGTATGTGGATGGAAGCCGTGCAATTTACCGGATGCACTATTCGGAGCCTTTTATTAAAAAGCGCATGAAACTGGACTATGATGTGTTGGAGAGGAAGGATTTCATGACCCAGGCGAGCGCATCCTACACGGCCATTTACCAGGGCAGGGGAATCAATGATTCCGTGGATAAGCTGGCCTATGTGCTGGAGTCCCTGGCTCCCGTGATCGTGTATACGGTACTTCTGGCCAGGGTCCGCCCCTGGATTCCAATCCTGACGCTGCTTGCTTCCGCTGGACAGATCTGGCTGTTGAAAATGGCCAGGGAAAAGCACAGTGAAAACCATCCGATACTGTCCAACCTTGCAAGGAAGCTGGCCTACCTCAGCAATGAGACCATGGAGACGGGGGCCGGCAAGGATGTGCGCATTTTCCATATGCAGGACTGGCTGATCAGGAAGTATTCCCGTAATCTGGATGCCATGAACAAGGTTTATTACAAGGTGCACAGGTGGTATTTCGCTTATCATGGCGGCAGTGCCATCCTGAATTTTGTCAGAAATGGGGCGGTATATACTTATCTGCTTTACCAGACGTCGCAGGGCAGTATGAGTATTGCGGAGTTTGTGTTGTATTTTGGATTCGTGAACAGCCTTTCCATGAATATGTGCGTGGTGCTGCGACAGGCGCTGTCCTTTGGCGTCATCAGCAATACCTTCAGCAGCATCCGGGAGTATTTTGACACGAAGGAGCGTCGGAATGAAGGAAAAGCGCTGCCTGGGGAGGAAGTGGAGGCCATGCGCGGGGCTCCCGTCACACTGGAACTGAAGGACGTCAGCTTCACTTATGAGGGGCAGGAAAAGCCTGTGATCTCCCATCTGAACCTGACCATAGCGGCGGGAGAGAAGCTGGCGCTGATCGGCCTTAACGGCGCGGGCAAGACAACCCTGGTAAAGCTGATCTGCGGTTTCTATGCGCCCACGGAGGGTGAGATCCTGCTGAACGGCAGGAATATCGAGGAGTTTGACAGGGAACAGTACTATAGCCTGATTTCCGTTCTTTTCCAGGATTATACCATTCTGCCTGTCAGGGTGAAAGAAAATATTGCCTCACAAAAAGCGGATGCCATCGATGAGGAGAAGCTTCAGGAGGCATTGCAGACGGCGGGATTTAAAGAGAGATATGACAGGCTGCCGGAGAAAGGGGACAGCAGGATGGTGCGGGAGATCCATGAGGATGCGGTGGACTTCTCCGGCGGGGAGAAGCAGAGGCTGCTCTTTGCGAGGGCGCTTTACAAGCAGGCACCACTGTTGATCCTGGATGAGCCCACGGCGGCTCTGGATCCCATCGCGGAAAATGAAATTTACCTGAAATACAGCGAGACCACCCAGGGAAAGACCTCCATCTATATATCCCACAGGCTTTCCTCCACGAAATTCTGCGACAGGATTGTGCTGCTGGAGGACGGCAGCATAGCGGAGTGCGGCACCCACGAGACATTGATGGCGCAGGGCGGAAAGTATGCGGAACTGTATGAGATGCAGAGCCGGTACTATAAGGACGGGAAAAGCATCGGCGCTGATTCTCCCTGAGAGAGTCAGGATAAAGAGGGGAAAGGAATATGGAAAAAAAGAAAAAGGAATCAGACATTCAAATCTTACGGCGGCTGTTTTCGCTGTATGCCGTACATAATAAATCCACCATTATATTTGGTATCCTCTGTGCCGTTGTTACAGGGATGCGCCCCTATATCATGATCATTTTGTCGGGGATACTGATTGACGGGCTGTTAAACGGGATGGCATTCCGGACGCTGATCCTCTGGCTGTTCGGGGGACTGATCCTGAACTGGGCGGCAGAGAGCCTGGAGGCATGGTTCCGGGAAGGCTTTAACGGCAGGGTGGAAAACTGCCTGGAACGCCAGAACAGGGACATGAATGAGAAGAGCCTGTACAGCGATTATGAGAATCTGGAAAATCCGGAACTTCAGGAGAAGAAGCGGAAGCAGGAGCAGGTGGTAAACGTCAGGGGCGGCATTTACTGGATGCTGATCTGGCCCATGGATAAGGGGCTTACGGGAGTGATTACTGTTATTTCGGCGGTAGTCGTGGCGGCGCCCCTCTTTGCCGGGGGAAGCGGCGCAGGACATCCCGGCCTGGCCGTATTGTCCGTGGTTCTGGCGGCTATGGTCGTTGCCTGCGCCCTGGCAAGCTATAAGAACAGTGATTACTGGAATAAAAAGATACGGAAGGTGTTCGATCAGTACGCAAAATGCAACCGGGTCAGCAATTATATCCTGCACAGCGTTCTCACCGGCAGCGAGACCGGTAAGGATCTGCGGATCTTTGGACAGCAGGAATTGATCGAGGAGGGTGTGCTGGGGCAGCAGCAGGAAGCGCTGGACAGGCTGAAGGAAATCCGCAGGCAGGCCATGACCCAGAGCGGGATTGAGGCCACCCTGACCACGGTAAACTGCGGCATGATCTATCTTTACGCGGCATGCAAGGCGTACCTGGGACTGATCACCGTGGGAAGCGTGGTGAAGTATGCTTCCGGTATCATTGAATGTATCACGGGAATCAAGAATATCCTGTTCTGTGTCTCCGGCTGGCGGCAGGCGGTGGACTATGGACGGGAGTATCTGGAATACCTGGAATTTGAGAACAGGATCGAGGACGGTACGGAACCGGTGGCAGAGAATGGGGATAAAAGCATTCTGCTGGAGTGCGAGCATGTGTCCTTCCGCTATCCGGGGACGGAGGAGGATGTCATTCATGACCTGAACCTGAAAATGACCTTGAGACCCGGGGATCATATCGCCATTGTGGGCAGGAACGGCTCGGGGAAGACCACCTTCATCAAGCTGCTCTGCCGCCTGTATACCGTGACAGAGGGCGTGATCCGCCTGAACGGAAGGGATATACGGGATTACACTTATCAGGAGTATGTAGACGTATTTTCCGTTGTGTTCCAGGATTACCGCATGTTTTCCCTGGAGCTGGGAGAGAATATTGCGGCTTCCGAGGAGGTTGACCAGGAACGCGCCCTGGATTCCATGAGAAAGGCGGGGCTGGGGCATCGTCTGGAGAATCTTCCCCACGGGCTTGATACCTATGTGGGAAAGGAATTCGAGGAAAGCGGCGTGAATTTTTCCGGCGGTGAGAGACAGAAGCTGGCCATTGCCAGAGCGATCTACAAGGATGCGCCCTTTGTCATCATGGACGAACCCACGGCGGCGCTGGATCCTATTTCCGAGTGCGATGTGTATGAAAGCTTTGACCGGTTGGTAGGCCATAAGGCAGCGGTCTACATTTCACACAGGCTTGCTTCCTGCCGGTTCTGTGACAGGATCCTGGTCTTCGCAGAAGGGGGTGTTGTCCAGAACGGCAGCCATGAGACGCTGGTGGAACAGGAGGGGCTGTACCGCCAGATGTGGAGCGCCCAGGCACAGTGGTATGCGGACGGGGCGGAGGGATGAGAGATACATAAAACAAAATGGCGGAGGAAGGCGGAAAGCAGGATGATAGAAAAGTCGATAAAAGATTGGTTGGAAAGATTGGTGCGCAAGTGCGGCCTGGGAAATATTATGGCGGATGTGGAGCCTGTGACCGGCGGGCTGATGCACAGGATGTACAAGGTAATCACTGACAGCGGTGTGTACGCGGTGAAGCATTTAAATGCGGAGATCATGAAAAGACCGGGAGTACATGACAATTTCGCACGGGCAGAAAAAATAGAGGGAATACTGGAGAAGAATGATATTCCCATTGTACCGGCCATGGTGATCGGCGGACAAAAGATGCAAAAGGTGGATGACCAGTTTTTCTATGTATTCAGGTGGCAGACGGGGAAAATCACCGATTGGCATCATATCTCACATGAGATGTGCTTTAAAGCCGGAAATATCCTTGGAAGGATCCATGCAATCGACCCAAAGAATATTGATGATACGAGGCCGGAACCAAGTCATATAGACTGGCAGGGTTATGTGCGGAAGGCAAAAGAGGAAAATTCTGCGGTTGCCTCTTTGCTGGAAGAGAATGAAGGGCTTCTTATTTACGTCGAAGGCGAATTGAACAAGGCCAGGGCTTCCCTGCCCGCGGTGCTGTGCCTGTCCAATGAGGATATGGATCCTAAGAATATTATGTGGGACAACGGAACCCCGTGGATGATCGATCTGGAATGCCTGGACTATGGAAATCCCATATCCCATGTCATGCAGCTGGCATTGCAATGGTCAGGGATTGTTACCTGTGAAATGGATATTGACAAGATGATTGCTTTCTTTGACGGTTACCTGGAGGCATATGACAATTGTTTCCGGGGCTACAGCGGCGTCACAGGCGTGGCATATACCTGGGTTGAATGGCTGGAGTATAATATTCAGAGAGCCTTGGGAAAATGTGTGGATGAAGCGGAAAGGGAATTGGGTATTTCCGAGGTGCGGAATACGATGGACAGAATCAAGTACATCCATGAAACAATGCCCCAGGTCAGGGAAGCATTGGATACGCGTCTGAGAAAAAGGGATGTAACCCGGTATGATAATCACGATGAGCGAATCTGCCATTACGAATTATTGCTTGAACGTGGGCTTTCCAACATGCCGGAGTACACTCTCCCTGCCGGATATAGATTTGTGCCTTATTCTGACGGGGACAGGGATCGATGGATTGAGATTGAGATATCTGCAAAAGAGTTTACAGCTTACGGGCAGGGCTTGGAGGCCTGGAACCGTTACTACGCAAATTGCCCTGACATCCTTCCTGACAGAATGTTCTTTATTGAAAATGACAAGGGGGAAAAAGTTGCAACGGCTACAGCGTTTTATGACATTCATGGCAGGGACACTTCAGGAGCCGGATGGCTTCACTGGGTAGCGGTCAAGAGAGGGTATCAGGGAAGGGGGCTTTCGAAGCCGTTGATCACATATGTATTAAATGCCATGAAGAATCTTGGGTATTCCCATGCCAAGATACCCACGCAGACAACCACATGGCTGGCGTGCAGGGTGTATCTGGATTTAGGCTTTTTACCGATTCAGAAGAATTTGGAGCACAGCTATGAAGGCTGGAAGATAGTACGGGATTTAACAGGCCATAGTGCGCTTCAGGGGATTTGAAATATCATTTTGTCACCGTCGGCGGATGGTGTGCTAAAATAACAACAAGAAGGGACATAATTTGGCTTTTATGCCCAATAGTATATATTTGAATCATATATGTATAGGTTGGGGGGAAAGTTATGAAAATAATTTTATTTTCCGGGGCACATGGTGTTGGAAAGGGATTTTTTCTGAATAAGGTCAAAGAAAATGTACAGCAGTATGATATACTTTCTGCCAGTACTTTGATTGAAATAATACCAACCGTCGACGGATGCTGGATATAAAAAAGTCAAAGATATAGGTAGTAATCAAGATATCTGATCAGGGTTATAAAGGAGGCAATGCATAGTGGAACAAAGGACATTATTCTTGATGGACATTTATGCATTTTTAATGCAAAAGGAGAAGTAGAACGTATTCCGGAATATTTTTTTTATGAGACGCCAATTGTTGGAATTGTGCTTTTGCAAGATAGCCCAAAAGTAATTTGTGATAGGATCAGTTATAGAGATGATTTTCACCACCAGACGGTCATGAAAAATTTCCGGCAGCACCCCCGGTTCCCATTCGGCCAGGATCACTTCCCGGAAGTCATCATTCCCGTGACTGGTATTTCTGGTGGTATATTGTTTTGGTTTCTCCTGGACAAACAGTGCCAGCACTTCTTCCGTGGTCATATGAATTCTCCCCTGCCCGTTTTCCTTGTTTCACTTTTGTTTTAGTATAAAGCATATTCTGTGTCTATCCCAAATGGCTTCTGTACAGAATTATGAACCCTGAAAGGGAAAAAAGCAAGGAAATAAGAATATGTGTGGAAAGTAACCGGTATACGACAGCTTGTAGAAAGAAATTGACATTGGTTGGGATATATGGCATTTTGCAGGCATACATGACATTTTGTAATGATGCGGGAATGCCTCGCAGTGACGTGGATGTAAAAAGTAACTGTGTTTAAAGCTATCTTGTTCGGTTTCTGTATAAGCGATTGTTTTTTGATAATGTATATATTATAATAATAGAAACAGAGTTAAGAATAGAGGATAAATAAGAATGGTGTTATCGCAGGGAGGTGAATTTTTGAAGAATATTGAATTAACCAGAGAGATCATTGAAAAAATAAAAAATGAAGTTCCGGATCTAATTAAAGGATTTATGCAAAGCGACCTTGTAAAAATGATCCTTTATGGTTCCTGTGCAAGAGGGGATTTTGAAGAACACTCAGATGTAGATATAGCGCTTCTTACCAAGGGAGATCGGGCGGATTCCTGGAAATATAACGATAAGATTGATGAAGTGGCGACAGAACTGGCATTGAAATATTTCGCTGTCGTAAATTTTGTCCTTCTTCCTTATGATGAATTTGAGGAAAAAAAGAGTTGGTACGGTTATTTTAGGAATATAGATAAAGAGGGGATAAAACTGTATGGATGAAAAGGATTTTAAAGCATTGGCCAATGTGCGGCTGGACAGGGCAAAAGAGTTATACGTTGAGGCCAGGGAATTGGTAAAGATGGATAGTTATAAATCTGCAAACAACAGAGCTTTCTATGCAATCGAAAAATGTATAAAAGCACTTTTGGCAATGCGGCAGATGGATGTGGAAACGCATAATGGTGCGGTATCACAGTTTAATCTGCTTTTTATACATACAGAAAATCCTTCTTTTACAAAGGAGGATTACCAGAAAATTGCCAAAGCTGATCGTATCAGAAATGCATCTGACTATGATGATTTTTATGTTGTAAATAAAGAAGAGACAAGAAATCTTCTGCAATTTGTGGAAGAATTTCTTGGAAAGACTGAGAAATATGTGAAAGAAAGTGAGAGCAACTGACTGCAAAAAAAGTATTCCATAGCGAATTAGGAATCCTGCTCCTCCCGGTAGCTTGCAGCCGCCGCGTCCAGTATCTGCATAAGCTTAGCTTCGTCTTCTGTGCCCACATATGCTTTCGGGTAGACCATGCAGAGCCCGCTGTTTTCCCATGCCCCGTCACAGCGGTCCAGTCCGTAAAAGTACATGATGTCCCCATAATAGTCTATTTTGGCCTTGAAATAAAATTTCCCGGAGAGTGGCGTCAATTCCAGGGCATCTGTAACCGTGCCTTTTTCCTTGAACTCCTCCACGGCCATATATACAGGATCGTCGACCTGGATTGCCAGATAGGGGCAGGAACCTTCTTCCCCGTACTCCGAGCCGGGTGCATAGGTATGTAGCATTTCCACTTCCCCGGCGTGAGAGTCTGTTTCCCTGAAAGAGTCATTTACCTGGAAGGAGACATGGTATACGATATAATCTCTGGAATCCGTCCCATCCCCGTATATTTCATCCTCCGCCGTGTGGGAAGTGGGTGAAAGAACAATCGCCTCTTTCGTATTTTCCGTGCTGTAGTCCATTTTCCCAGTGTTTCCTGCTGTTTTTGTAAAGTGGCTGAATAATCCCATTTTAATCCTCCTGCGTATTTTCCTTTTTTTAAAGCGCTGACTTCTATAATGGTATTATGAATCCTGGCCGACAGAAAGGCAGGAACCGGACGGCAATCTCTTATAGAAGTCCTTTCTCCAGTCAATTCTTCTGCCGTTGCTGCGTTTGTGATTTAAGGAACCGTATCTGTAATTTCTGTCGTTCAGGAACTCTATTTTTTCGACTTCATCCAGGCGGATGTTCCACACACAGCCCTGCAGGATATCGCTGTCCATGGTAATGCATTTGTCAAAGCTGCCTCTGATCTCCCGGCAGATTTCCAGGTATTCGGGATCTGTCCTGTGGCGGTCAAAGAGGTCCGGCCTTGCCAGCGCCCTTAAATCCTCGGCTGTAACATTCTGCTCTGTGAGCCTGTCATCAAACTGCTTTTTGTCCTCCAGGGAGTCGGGGATATAGGTGTTGTTCAGTATAAAAGAGTATCTTCTGAAGTCGGTGATGAAAACGGCGTTCCCAGGCTTCTGGAAAGTGATTTTGACATCAAAACCCTGTACCGGTTCTCCCCTGCGCTTAGGAGGGCAGATATGGTTATGGCATTTTACCCAGCACCATACAGGATATTTTGTGCCTGCATCATTCCGGATCAGGGCATTCATTTTCTCGGTGACCCAGGTATAGGCAAAGCCTGACTTCTGCATGTCAATATATTCTTCCCCGCATTCCAGGCAGCCTTTATTCATTAAATCTTTCAGCGCGTCCATAGACTGAAATGTGATGAGCTTCATATTTGTGAAGGATCCTTTCCATGGCTGAGTGCACCCTGTCCGCAGTGTGCACTCGGAAGCCCTGCGGTTGTATCTGTTCAGGATTTGCCCTACCCCGAATGTTACTCCAAAAGAAGCTTATATGCAAGTATAAAAAGTGTCTGTTGCAAACGGCGGGATGCATGATATACTGTACTTATACAGAAAGCGGTCTGCCCGGGGAAACGGGTGATGCATCGGTTGACTGTAAACAAGTTAATTTCATTCAGGTGTCAGAGGAGGTTACATCTATGATCAAAGGTTTTAAAATGAAGCTGTTTCCTGGACAGGAAGCTGAGTATGAGAAGAGGCATAATGAATTATGGCCCGAGATGCAGGACATGATCCATGAGCATGGCGGGAAGAACTACACGATTTTTCTGGATAAGGAAACTCTGACGCTGTTCGGTTACATTGAAATTGAGGACGAGGAACTTTGGGCAAAGGGCGCAGATACTGCCATTAACCGTAAATGGTGGGATTTCATGGCGGATATCATGGAGACCAACCCCGACAACAGCCCGGTGAGCATCGACTTGAAGACGGTGTTCCATCTAGATTAAATCCTGAGGACTATCGGACAGCTCCTTATTTCGTAACAGTGCCTAAAGTCTGAAAAGTATGCCGTTGGATTACAATTGCACAGGCGGGAAACAGCAGCCCCCGGAGACAGGATTTCCTGTTGTGCCGGGGGCTGCTATTCATCTTAGGGGAAATTTCGCTTTTTTAGCCGTTCCTTACATCGTTGGGGCTTTCCTTTCCCGCCTCGAAATCCAGTGCGTTCTGCAAAGAGGTCTGGGCTATGGCCTGCAGCGCCTCCCGCGTGAAAAATCCCTGGTGGGAAGTGATCATGACATTGGGGAAGGAGAGGAGCCGGGCTGTGGTGGAATGCTTCAGGATCTCGTCCGAGCGGTCCTCGAAGACATTGTCAGTCTCCTCTTCATACACGTCCAGACCCACCCCCGCAAACTTGTGCATACGGATTCCTTCGATCAGGTCGTCCGTTCTGACCAGGGCGCCCCGGGAAGTGTTGACCAGGATCACCCCGTCTTTCATCTGCCGGATTGTCTCAATGTTGATCATGTGATAGGTGGAATCCATCAGTGGACAGTGCAAGGATATGACATCGCTGTCAGAAAGCAGCTTATCCAGGGAAACATATTCCACAAAGTCTTTCAGCGATTTGTTTTCATATACATCATACGCGATCACCTTCATGCCGAATCCATGGCAGATGCGACACATGGCGGCCCCGATCTTCCCGGTGCCAATGATTCCCGCTGTCTTTTCGTAAAAATTGAATCCCATGAGACCGCTTAAACTGAAATCATTTTCCCGAACCTTGTTGTAAGCCTTATACAGGCGGCGGTTGCTGGCCAACGCAAGCGCCATGGCGTGTTCCGCGACAGCTTCGGGGGAATATCCGGGAACGCGCATGACGCGCATGCCGTATCTCTTTGCCGTGTCCAGATCCACATTGTTAAAACCAGCGCATCTCATCAGGATCAGTCGGATGCCTTTGCCGTGCAGGATGTCCAGGGTTTTGGCACCCACGTCTGAATTGACAAAGGCGCAGACCGCGTCGAACCCTTCCGCGAGGGCGGCGGTCCTGGGATCCAGGTCGGACTTTGTGTATTCGATCTCTATGGATGGGAAAGAAGAAAGGGCGGAGTCAAAGGACTCCTGATCATAGCTTTTGGTGTCATAAAACAGGATTTTCATAAAGGACCTCCTTCTCATAACAGTCCAGTTTTCTGTCTGAGCCGTTATGGCATGTTTAGAATATGTCAAAATATAGAATATCATACATTGATTTTATTTTCATCCTGTTTTAAAATAAAAATGGATGTTCAGTATCAGTTCCGCCGTAAAAGAAATGCCAACGTAACAGTTCAGCCTTCGGCCAAACTGTTACATGCCAACAATATTTTGCCATAGAGGACATGTCGGATGAAAAATATAATTTTAGTGGTAGACGATGACAAGACCAACTTAATACGTGCCCAGAAGCTGCTTTCGCCTCAGTATCGCATTGCGGCCTGCAATTCCGGAAACGCTGCGCTGAAATATCTGGAGGAGCATCGTCCCGACCTGATCCTGCTGGATATCAACATGCCTGAGATGGACGGCTTTGAAATGATGGAAAAACTCCGCAGCAGTGGGAAGACGGAGAACATTCCTGTTATTTTCCTGACCGCGGACAATCTGGCGGAAACGGAAGTAAAATGCTTCCAGATGGGGGCAATGGATTTTGTGGCAAAACCTTTTGTGCCGGACATACTGTTAAGCCGTGTGGCAAAGACGATAGAACTGGATCAATACCGACACAATCTGGAGCGGATGGTACAGGAGCAGGCGGATAAAATCACAGAGGACACCAGACGCCTGAACATGATCCAGGATTCCGTGATCGTGGGTATGGCGAACCTGATAGAGAGCAGGGACGGCAGTACCGGGAAACACGTGAAAAATACGCAGACATACGTGAGGATGATTGCCGAGGAACTGCGCGGCCGGAAGCTGTTCCCCGAGGAACTTTCCGAGGAGTACATAGAAGATCTGTGCAAGGCGGCGCCGCTTCACGACGTGGGAAAGATCAAGGTGTCTGATGCCATTTTACAGAAACCGGGAAAGCTTACGCCGGAAGAATTTGATGAGATGAAGCTGCATACCACCTACAGCCGCAAGATTATCAAGACGATCATCGGCGACATTGAGGACGAACATTATGTGCGTATTGTGGAGGATATTGCCATGTACCATCATGAGCGCTGGGACGGAACGGGATACCCGGCAGGTCTGACGGGGGAAGGAATCCCTTTGTCGGCACGGATCATGGCGGTGGCGGATGTATTCGACGCGCTGTATGAAGAGCGGTGCTATAAGCCGCCGGTGCGTCCCGTTGAGAGGATCATGCAGATCATGTCAGAAGGCAGGGGGACACAGTTTGACCCGGATATCATAGATGTTTTTATGGAAATGCTTCCCGCCCTCAAAGAAGTGCTGCATATACAATCAGAGCAGAAAGGAACGGTAACCTGACTTGGAGGAGAAACGGATTCACAGCGAAAAGACATCTAGAAATATAGAACGCACTGTATTGATCATATTGACGCTTTATACCTTTGCCATGTTCTTCTCGGCACAGATATCAGGCTGGAATGTTTTTGTGAAAGAGATTATCTTTGTGGCGCTGGCAGCAGGCTGGTTTATTTATCTCAAGGCCTTCTGGGATCACAGACGCCGGGCTGTTTTTATCTCCTGTATGGTCTGGACGAACTTTGTTGTATTCGCCCTGAGCACGGACAGCTTTTCCAGCATGCTCATTACCATGGCAGGGGTGGTGGTTCTGCTTGGGATCTTTTCCATTCCGCAGATCATTTACCTGGGGCTTGGGATTCCGATCCTTATTTTCCTTTACCACGGATTTATTGTCAGATCCATACCGGTTTCGTCCACCCGTGACGTGGTCAGGCTTTTTATAGAATTTTTCTCTATCTATACTGTCTCCGCGGTGACATGGCTGAGTATCCGCAACCGCCGGGAGGCGAATGAGAAGCTTTTGGAAAATATTACGGAGCTGGAGAACGCGGAGCGGAGTAAGGACGACTTCCTGGTCAACGTTTCCCATGAGATCCGCACGCCCATCAATGCCGTGTGCGGCATGAGCGAGGCAATCCTGCAGGAAGACCTTCCGGTCAATGTAAGGCGGGATATCATTGACATCCAGACCGCCGGACGCAACCTTCTCTCTACGGTCAGCAACATCCTGGATTTTTCCGAACTGGAGAGCGGCAGGATGGAACTGGCGGAGGAGAGTTATAACATTACTTCCACCATTACCGATATCATTAATATGGCGCTGACCATGGAGAACGGTAAGCATCTGGAACTGATTGTGGACTGCGATGCCAACCTGCCCAGCAATCTTGTGGGCGATGAGCAGAAGCTCCGCCGCATTATCATAAACCTGTTGGGGAACGCCATCAAATTTACCAAGGAAGGTGGTGTCATCCTCAGCATCAAAGGCAGGAAAGAAGACTATGGGATGAATCTGCTTGTCAGCGTGAAGGATTCCGGTATCGGCATAGAGCGGAGGGATCTGGAAAAGATCTTTACCAGCTTCAGCCAGGTGAATTCCAAGCGAAACAGGGAAGAGGGCGGTGTGGGGCTGGGTCTGGCCATCACCCAGGCACTGGTGCGCAGCATGGGTGGGTTTATTGCTGTGGACAGTATTCCCGGGACAGGCAGCGAGTTTAAGTTTACCATTCCCCAGAAGGTGCTGGATGAAACGCCCATTGTCTCGGTGAAAAACAAAAAGAATCTGTTTGCTGCCTGTTACATCAATATGGATAAATATAATTACACCGTGGTGCGGGAGGGGTACGAGAACTGTCTGCGCCATATTGCGGAACAGTTCGGGATCCTGTTCCGGATCTGCCGGAATCTTCCCGAATTGAAGCGGCGCGCGGAATATGAGAAATACTCTCATATTTTTGTCGGCTGGGAAGAGTACTGTGAGGACAGACTCTATTTTGAAAAGCTGGCGGAGAACCATACGGTGGTGCTTCTGCTGGACTATGGGCAGGAGACTATGGTACACGGCAACATGCTGCGCATTTACAAGCCGTTTACTGTCCTTTCCATTGCGGCGGTCTTTAACGGACAGAGAATTGTCCAGAATGATGAGCAGCATATCAGCCTTCATAAGCCTTTCATTGCGCCTCATGCCTCCGTCCTGGTGGTGGATGACAATGCCATGAACCTGAAGGTAATGGCTAGGCTGCTCCTGCCTTATCAGATCAAGGTGAGTATGGCGGGGGGCGGCATGGAAGCGCTGGAAAAACTGGATAAGACTACATACGACTGTGTGTTCCTGGATCACATGATGCCGGAGATGGACGGTGTGGAAACCCTGCATAAGATCCGCCAGAAGCCGGGTGCGTACTTCCAGACACTCCCTGTTATCGCGTTTACCGCGAATGCCATCGGCGGCGCAAGGGAGATGTTTCTGTCTGAGGGCTTTGACGATTTTATTGCCAAGCCCATAGAACTGAGCGTGCTGGAACGGATGCTGCGGCGGTACATTCCCAAGCAGAAACAGATTGTGGTGGAGGATGAGGAAACAGAAGAAAATACTGTGGACGGAGAGCGGCCTGACAGGGGCGGAGCTTTCCCGGGATCCGCGGCGGGCGCTTCCATACCGAAAGAGGATTCCTCCCGGAAGGCGGATGTGGAGTCAAAGGCGCTGTCGCTTTTAAGCCGTGCGGGGATCGATATTGAGCAGGGAATTTCTTACTGCGGCGATAAAGAGGGCCTTCGGGAAATCATCGGGATCTATCACAGTGAGGGAGCAAAGCGCAGGAGGCAGATGCAGCAGTTCTTTCGGGAACAGGACTGGAAAAATTATGTGATCACGGTGCATGCACTGAAAAGCAATTCCAAGGGCATAGGCGCTGTAGAACTGGCAGAACTGGCCTTGAGTCTGGAAATGGCAGGCAAGGGAAATGACATTGATTATATCCTACAGAATCATGAGAAGCTGATGGAGGTGCATGACCGGCTGCTGGAGGTGCTGGGCAGAAATGCTTTCGTATATCCGGACGGCGGTCCGGCCGGAGGGGAACCAGGCAAGGCGGATACTGACGGGCAGAGGCCAGCCGGAAAGAAACCGGATCAGAAGGAAGCTGACGGGCGAAAACCGGACGGAAAAAAATCGGACGGGCAGGAACCGGATCAGAGGGAAACTGACGGGCAGAAACCGGACGGAAAAAAATCGGACGGGCAGGAATCGGATCAAAGGGAAACTGACGGGCAGATGCTGACGGAACTGACCGGCCGGTTAAAAGAGAAGCTGTCAGACTTTGAGAGTGAGGGACTGAACGAGATCCTGGATTGTCTGGCGGAATGCAGATGCCGGGGAACCTCCCTTGCAGGGCTGGCGGAGGAGATCAGGGATAAGACCTCGGAATTTGACTTCCTCGGGGCTTCTGATTTACTGGAACAGTGGGAAGCGGAAAGGTCAGGTAGATAGACTTATGATCAAGAGGATACAAGGTTATATCAATCATTTTCTGGATGAACAGCTTGACTTTCAGGAGCGTATCATGCGGATTGTGTTCCTCCTGGCTTTTGCAGCGGCGTTGATCGGTACGGGAAGAGTCCTGGTGGGAGCGGATCCGGATGTGCTTGACTCGCTGATACCGCTGTGTGTCGTTTCCGGGCTGTCCCTTTATGTCGCTGTCCGATATCGCAAGACCAGGCTTGCTGCATGGCTGCTTATTTTAGTGTCCAACTTATTCCTGTTTCCGGGAATCTTTCTTTCCAGCGGCGGTATGGACAGCGGCACTCCGATCTGGTTTGTGCTGGGGCTGGTTTACATTTTTCTGCTGTTCCGGGGAAAGGATTTCTGGACGGCGCTGCTGCTTACCCTTGCCGCATACCTTACCACTTACCTGATAGCCTATTTCCGCCCTGATTTCATGCCTGAAGCGGAGCGCGCATACAGCTTCATTGATTCCTATGTGACCCTGGTCTGTGTAAGCTGCTTTATCGGAATCATGCTGAAAGCGCAGTCTAAGACTTACGAGAGGGAAAAGCAGGTGGTGGAAAAGCAAAAAGAGGAAATTGAGCAGATTGCCCGCTCGAAGGATGCCTTTTTTGCAAATATGAGTCATGAGATCCGTACTCCCATCAATACCATCATCGGATTGAATGAGATGATACTGCGTGAGGATATCTCGGACGAGATCGCCGAGAATGCCATTAATATTCAGAACGCCAGCAAAATGCTGCTGACCACCATCAACGATATTCTGGATCTGTCGAAGCTGGAATCAGGCAAGCTGGAAATTCTGCCCAGACAGTATGAGATCAGTTCCATGTTCAGCGATCTGGTCAATCTGATCTGGATCCGGGCACACCAGAAGGAACTGGAATTTAAGATGGATATCGACCCTGAACTCCCGTCCATGCTGTACGGCGATGAGGTGAGGATCAAGCAGGTGGTGTCCAACATGCTTACCAATGCGGTGAAGTATACGGATGCCGGTTCCGTTACGCTGACGGCAAAGAGCGAGAGGGTTGCTCCCGATGTGATCCTTCTGCGTATCTCTGTGGAAGACACCGGACAGGGAATCAGGAAGGACAGCCTGGAGGATCTGTTCAGTTCCTTCAAGCGGGTGGATGAAAAGGAAAACAGGAATATTGAAGGGACCGGGCTGGGGCTTACCATATCCAAACAGCTGATGGACATGATGGGGGGGCACGATCTCCGTGGACAGTGTCTACCATAAGGGTTCCATATTCACTATAGAATTAAAGCAGAGGATCGTTAATTCGAGACCTATCGGCGTGATCAATTTTGCGGCACAGAAGCAGATGAGCCAGCGGGAGAGATATAAGCAGAGCTTCATTGCGCCTGATGCCAGGATACTGGTGGTGGATGACAATACCATGAATCTGATGGTTGCGGTAAAGCTGCTGCGGGATACCAGGGTACAGGTGGACACGGCGGAAAGTGGTAAGGAGTGTCTGAAAAAGACGGGTGAGACTTTCTACCACGCTATTTTGATGGATCACATGATGCCGGATATGGACGGCGAGGCTACTATGAAAGCGATCAGGAACCAGACCCGGGGCTTCTGTCAGAAGACGCCGGTTATCGCCCTGACTGCCAATGTGATGTCCCATGCGGAACAGGTATATCAGAATATGGGATTTGACGGATATCTGGCAAAGCCCATTAACGCTGCCCTGCTGGAAGCCAGTCTGTTGAAGTATCTGCCCCAGGAGCTGATCGAGTATACCGCGGAGGAATCGGCTTCCGGAAAAGAGGAAGAGATGGACACGGTGAGCCAGATCAGCACTGCCAGAAAGCGCAGGGTCGCTGTCACGGCGGACTGCATCTGCGATCTGCCCCGGGAGCTGCTGGACCAGTACCAGATTGACCTTATGTATACCTATGTCCACACAAAGGAGGGACGTTTCTGCGATATTTCCGAGATTGCTTCGGACAGCCTGCTGTCCTATCTGCGGACGGAAGGAAATTATGCCCATTCCTCCACCGCGGAACCTTCCGAATATGAATACTTTTTTGCAAATGCGCTTACGAAGGCGGAGCATGTGATTCATATTACCGCAACTGTCGATCTGAGCGGAGCATATCCCAATGCCACCCAGGCCAGCAGAAGCTTTGACAATGTGGTGGTGGTGGACTCGGGACATATAAGCAGCGGCCACGGACTGATGGTGCTGTATGCCGCCGTCCTTGCCGAAAAAGGGAAAAGTGTGGAGGAGATCTGTGCGGCGCTGGAGAAATTTAAGAGCCGGGTATTTTCCAATTTCCTGGTGCCCAGCACAGAGACGCTGGCGCGTAACGGTAAGGTCGGAGGCTTTGTAAATAAGCTCTGCACTGTCCTCAACCTGCATCCGGTGCTGGCCATGTCCCGCAATAAGCTGAAGCTGTGGAAGATCGAGGCGGGGAACCTGCATCAGGTAAACAAGAGATACGTGAAGAAGCTGTTTCATCACCCCGGACAGATCGACAGCCGTCTCCTGTTTCTCACTTACGCGGGATGCACCGTCCGGCAGATCGACGAGGTGCTGGCAGAGGTGGAGCAGTACATCAGGTTTGAGAAAGTCATCCTGCAGAAAGCCTCGGCAACCGTATCCAGCAACTGCGGCATAGGAACCTTTGGACTGATGTTTGTGAGAAAGGAGGAAGACTGACATCGCATCAAAACACCTGTTCTATCAGATCATGACAATATTGCAGGGAAAAACTGCCGTCCTGTAACCGGATGGCGTTTTTTTCTGCCAGTTCTTCCGTATATTCGGATAATGGATATACGGTAACGCCGTCCCTGCCTTCTTCCACATGGCAGACAAGAGGCTCTATGCCGTATGCTTTGATGAAAACCGTTCCGTCCTCACCGCGTCCCAGCGTTACCTTCGCCATGGCGCCGACCATGCGGTTGGCCACGCCGTCGCCGACGCCGGAAGTCCAGTTTACAAAATTGCCCAGGGAATAATAGACCAGCATGCCATCTTGTATCTCATTTCCTGTCAGGGAAGCGCCCTGTGCGGTTTCCTGTTCGGTCAGGTCGCAGGTTCGGATGCCGTCTGCCGTAACCCATGCCACGGGTTCAATGACATGGGGATGGGTTCCAAGTACCAGATCTGCACCGTTTTCCCAGAAAAACTGTGTCAATGTCTCCTGGCGTGAATCCGGCGTCAGACGGTATTCTGTTCCCCAGTGGGGACATACGATTGTAAAGTCGGCAAGCTCTTCCGCGCGCCGCAGATCTTCTGCAATCCGGTCAAGGTCGGTCAGTTGATCCACAGCATATTCCATTCCCTGGGGCAGGGGAATCCCGTTGGTGCCGTAGGTGTAATTTAAAATGGCGATCTTCATGCCATCCTGTTCGTATACATAAATCTCCTCCTGATCCTCCGCGCTGTCATGGATGCCCAGATAGGCAGTGTCAGGATACTTGTTTTCCCAGAAGGCGATGCAGTTTCGGATCCCCTTCGCACCTTTGTCCAGAGCATGATTCGTGGCGTGGAGCACCACATCAAACCCGGCATCCACCAGGGAATCACCCAGTTCATAGGGGGCGTTAAAGGCAGGGTAGCCCGAGATCCCCAGTTCAGTACCGCCTAAAATGACTTCCTGATTGACCAGGGCAAGGTCGGCAGCTGATATTTCCTCCTCTGTATGGGCAAAAACAGCGGAAAAATCATAGCTGCCGTCTTCTCGCAGACCGCTCTCTGCCACAGGGGTATGGAGCAGGATGTCTCCCACCATGACCAGCGTGAGCTCGGGAGATGGTTCCGGCTCCGGAGCGGCAGGCCTCTGAGGCAGACTGTCCGCAGCGCCGGACTGTGTAGAGGCGCAGCCCGATGGTATGGTGCTGTTTGGCGGGCAGGATTCTTCCGCCGAAGATGCCGGACTGCCGGAGAAATTTTCCGGCAGTTTTTCGTCGGAGCGTGTCCCAGACGATGCCGACGAGAAGGAATCTCCGCAGGCCGTCAATACCAGACAGAGTATTCCTGTCAGGAAAAATATATTTTTTTTCAAAAATTTACAATTCTTTTCCTTCATGTCCTATCAGTGATGGGGAGGCTTGCGTCCCCAAGGCGGGCAGTGTTTTTGCCAGCCGTTTTTGTTTTCATTCAAAAGCTTGTACCTATCTGTTCGTACTTCTCCAGGGGAGCTGTGTCAACGTTTCCTGGTAATAATATATAGAATTTGTATCCTCCTGTCAATGATTTGCCGTTTAGATATCCTTTGATGGCGGCGACGTGCCGTCCCCTTAGCAAGAAATCCACAAAAAACACGCTCTAGTACTGCATTGCGGAGCTGAACGGTAACGGGATGAGGCCGGAAAGGCGTCAGATGATATTGTTTTCGTCCGGTTATAGTGCTAAAATATAACTGCTCAGAACCAGGCAGGGGGTTCGGGATCGGTTTTGAATTGCCAAGATAAAACAGGAAATCAGTCGGGAAGGATTCCTGACCGGATCAAAAGAAAAAGAACAGCAGGACAGCCAATGAAAGAGAAACGGATCAATTATATTTCAGCAGGGATCATAACAGCCGTATTGTGCATTGCGGGTATCGGACAGGCATACTTATTGCAGGCGGAGGCTGCTGGAGAGACCGGTCAGGCACAGCGGGGAGAGACCGGTCAGGCACAGCAGGGAGAGACCAGTCAGGCACAGCAGGGAGAAAACGGTAGGGGAGCGGCGCAGGGAAGGGTGTTAATGAGCGGCGGGATCCAGACGTACCTGGACGGGATCGGAATCGGGGCGGCAGCGGAGGACCGTGTGATTGTGACAGTCACCGCCGCCGCGTCTCTGATAACACCGCCGGGGCTGGGACTGGAGGAAACGGTGTCGGAGAACGAGTATGCCGACCTGGCCATTGCCAATGTCACCAATTACGTAAATGTGCGTGTGGAAGCCAATACGGACAGCGCCATTGCAGGGAAGATCTATGATGGGGCTGTGGCGCAGATCCTGGAGACCGTGGACGGGGAGGACGGACAGTGGTTTCGGATTGTCTCGGGGAACGTGGAAGGATATATCAAGTCCGAGTTTTTCCTGTACGGGGACGCAGCCGCGGAGGTGATAGACCAGTATGTGACCAGGTATGCCGTGGTGCTGGCGGACAGGCTGAATGTGAGGGAGAACCCTGACATAGGAGCAGACAGGATCGGATATATTGACAACGGGGAACGGGTGAAGCTTCTGGAGACCGGCAGTGAATGGCTGAAGGTACAGTACACGGAAAATCAGTCCGGATATGTGGCGGCAGAGTATGTGACGGTGGCGGAAGAGTTTGTCTATGCCAGGACGCTGGAGGAGGAAGCGGCGGAGCTGGCGGCAAGGCGGGCTCTGGAAGCGCGGCAGCATGTGTCTGAATCCCAGGCCGCGGAAAATACCGCCATTACGGCAACACCTCCCTCCGGGGAATACTCGGACAGCGGGGAACTGCGAAGCGGGATCGTCGAATACGCGAAACAGTTTTTGGGGAACCGATATGTCCATGGAGGCCAGTCCCTGGAATCCGGAACCGATTGCTCCGGGTTCACCAGCCTGATTTATGCCCAGTTTGGTTATTCCGTCAGCAGGACGCCCTCGGGACAGCTCGCCAATGACGGCAGAAGCATCTCCTACAGTGAGGCTTGCCCAGGCGATATCATATGCTATGGCTCCGGCGGGAAATGTACTCATGTGGCTCTCTATATGGGGGACGGCCAGATCATTCATTCCGCCAATTCCCGAAAAGGGGTAGTTATTTACCAGGCGGATTATGACACCATAATAGGCGTCAAGAGTATCCTTGACTGAGATATTGCGGGGCTCTCGCGGAGTGCTGCATATGGACTGCGGTGTCTCACAGAATATCCGACTTTTGCAATATGAAATCTCCAAAGATATCCGTGCTCCAGTCCTGCAGATCTTCCAGATGCAGGACCACGCCGCCGTAGCTGCGGATACCATGCCGGACGGCCATTTCTTCCGTATAGTCCTCCAGCGGATATACTCCTTCCAGACGGACGGGGCCGCTTCGGTAGTGGCATACCAGCGGCAGCACCCCGGTTTTCTCTTTTGAAAGGGACACATCGTCCTCTGTCACGTGAAAAGTGACCCATGCCATCTCTTCCAGCATACAGAGAGGCTGTTTCTGGGTGGAAACGTAATTGCCCAGAGAATAGTAGCAGAGAGCGGCGTTGCCGTTATCCGAAGTGATCCATTCCACGGGCTGCGGAACATGGGGATGTGTTCCGATGATCAGGTCGGCGCCGGCTTCTGTCATCCGGAGGGCAAAGTCTTTCTGATAGGAGGAGGGAGTGCGCTGGTATTCCGTGCCCCAGTGGGGGCAGACGATCACAATGTCCGCCAGTTCCCCGGCAGCCCTGATATCTTCCAATACCCGGGGATTTATGGAAGTAAAATCGATGGCTCCGGTAGTCTCGTCGCAGGCGCACAGCATGTTCAGATGTCCCCTGAGTTCAGGCGTGAGCGTACCCAGGTTGGGACCATACGTATAGTTCAGTATGGCAAAGGTGACGTCTTTGATGTGGAGCAGGGGAATCGTATCCGCCGGCGCTTCGCCGGTTATGCCAGTCATCAGGATTTCGGGATGAGTTTCCCAGTAAGAGACACAGTTGTAGATGCCGTCTATGCCTTGATCAGCGGCGTGATTCGTGGCATGGAGCACCACGGTAAATCCTGCGGCGGCAATGGCGTCGCCCACCTCGCAGGGGGAATTAAAACGGGGATAGCCGGAGAACCCCAATTGGTTCCCGCCAAAGACGGTTTCCTGATTGATGATACTGATATCGGCGGCGGCAAGGTATTCTTCCATATCCTGAAACAGGAAAGAGTAGTCGAAGGTTCCGCCCTCACCGTATCCCCCGCGGACAATCCCCATATGCATCAGGTTATCTCCCAGAGCCATCAATGTGATATCGTACTCTTCAAATGTGTGCTCCGGTTCCGGAGTCCGGGCAGGAGCGCTTTCTTCTGTCAGGGGAGATCCGGGATCGGAAGAATCCTCTCTGCCGGACTCTTCCGGAATCCTTTCAGAGAAGCCGGGAACGGTACTGCCGGTTTCGGGTATCAAAAACGGAACGGAGAGCACACAGGCCAGCGTCAGCGGAGGCAGCAGGAGGGTACGTATAAAGGTTCCTATTTTCATTGCAAAGCCTTTCCGATAAAAGGCACCGGAAGGTTTCCCGGTGCCTGCTGAAAGCGGAGATGATGGGATTTGAACCCATGCGCCGGCAAAACCGACCTACCGGATTTCGAATCCGGACCCTTCAGCCACTTGGGTACATCTCCGTAGCCTGCCCTGGCAGACAAACCTTATTTTATAATATGCCGGACATTTTTGCAAGAGCTGTTACGATTTTTCCACGGAAATCAATTTTCTAAAACCTCACAAATCTTAGAAGGTTTAAGTAA
>CAOKWI010000066.1 GCA_948473115.1 uncultured Lachnospiraceae bacterium
TGCAAGTTTTAATGTATATAGATCAATCCCTCTTTACATTGCATAATCGTAGTAATTATTTAGAGCCAATTTTAAGAATATTCCAACCATGCAGGCGCGATTACTCGGTTCTAAATCATTTCAAATTGCGGAAAGCCAGGCGGCGACGTGCTGTCCTGCCCTAGGCGGACTTTGGGGGGCGTCCTTAGCGGAGATGAAATCCACTGCCTACGAAGACTATGGCGCGAAGACGCAATTCGCGCCATAGGGACGGTTGGTTTTTAACCGTCCCGTAGTCGTAGTTGGCAGTTAGTTCAGATCCGCGTTGCCCCGTCCGCATAGGACAGGACAGCATGGCGCCGCCGTGCCTTTAGCAAAAAGGCAAGCCGCCTGGCACGATCGGGGCTGAACTGTTACTATTATACCATAAATACCCAAAAGTAACATTGCATTTTACCGCCGAATGTGTTATTATTTTAACGATTACAGAATTGATATATATACTCACGGTCAATGAAATTTACCGTGAGTATTGTGCCAGCCGCAGCCGCGAAGCGGCATATTTCCTTATGCGGCTGTGTGCATCATTTTATACTGAGCGGTCAGTCTTTTTGACCGCCAGTATAACTGCAAAGGTTACAGGAAAGGCGGGTTGTTAAAATGAACAAAGGATTTGACGAAATCATCAGCAAAGTCAAGGAGTGTGGAAAGAAAACGGTTGCCGTGTCTGTGGCGCAGGATTCTGCGGTGCTGGAGGCAATTAAGGAAGTCCGGGAAAAGGGGATCGCCGACGCGATTCTGGTGGGAGACGAGACGAAGATCAGGGAGATCGCGGCTTCCATCGATATGAACCTGGAGGGGTATGAGATCATTGACGAGCCGGATATGATCCAGGCTTCCTTAAAAGCGGTAAAGCTTGCCCATGAAGGCAGGGCTGATATGTACATGAAGGGGCTGATCGACACCAAGAATTTCCTGAAGAGCGTTCTGGATAAAGAAGTGGGACTGCGCACCGGCGGGACGCTTTCCCATGTGTGTGTATTTGAGGTCCCCGGTATTGACAGGCTGCTGTTCCTGACGGATGTGGCTTTCATGACTTACCCCACCCTGGAGGAGAAGGTCAGCATCATCAATAATACGCTCCCTGTCTGCAAGGCCTGCGGCGTGGATATGCCCAAGGTAGCGCCTTTGGCTGCCGTGGAGGTGGTCAATCCCAAGATGCCTGTGACGCTGGATGCGGAGGAACTGACGAAGATGTGCCAGGAGGGTAAGCTTACCGGCTGCATCGTGGACGGTCCTCTCTCCCTGGATCTTGCCATTGACCCGGAGGCGGCAAAGCACAAGGGAGCCACAGGCAGGAAGATACAGGGAGATGCGGATATTCTGCTGTTCCCCGATATCCATGCGGGCAATCTGGTATATAAGTGCCTGGTACACACGGTGCCAGGGCTGAAGAACGGCTGTATCCTGACCGGTACAAAGGTTCCCGTGATCCTGACAAGCCGTTCCGACACCTTTGAGACCAAGGTAAATTCCATCGCACTGGCGGCAGTGGTGGCGGAGGAGATGAAGAAGGGGCAGGCGTAGGCAGTTAACAGGCAGCTGCGGAAGTCTGAATCAGGGTGCACAAAGCCTGTGCGTCAAGGAAGGGTTCCACAATTGTCCGATAGATAGTGAAACAGGAGAGGAGAAATCATATGGCAATAAAAAGTTTGATCATTAATCCCGGCTCCACATCGACCAAGATCGGTGTGTTTGAGGATGAGACCTTATTATTCGAGGAAACCTTAAGGCATTCCACGGAGGAGATCGGTAAATTTGATTCCATTGTGGACCAGAAGGATTTCCGCAGGAAGATCATTACCGATCTGCTGGAGTCAAAGAATTTTGATTTAAAGAGCCTTGATGTGGTAGTGGGACGGGGCGGTATGTTAAAGCCGATTCCCGGCGGCACCTACGCTGTCACGGATGCCCTGCTGGAGGATCTGAAAGCAGGGGTACAGGGCCAGCACGCTTCCAATCTGGGGGGGATTCTGGCCAGGGAAATCGCTGATTCCATCGGTGTGCCTTCCTATATCGTGGATCCCACGGTGGTGGATGAACTGCAGCCTGTGGCCAGATATTCCGGCGTGCCCGAGCTTCCCCGTGTCAGCATTTTCCATGCGCTGAATCAGAAGGCGGTGGCAAAGAGATATGCGAAAGAGGCAGGAAAGCCCTATTGGAGCCTGAGGCTGATCGTGGTCCACATGGGCGGCGGTGTCTCCGTGGGCGCCCATGAGAACGGCAAGGTGATCGATGTATTCAATGCGCTGGACGGCGACGGCGCCTTTTCTCCTGAGCGTGCGGGTGCGGTGCCCAGCGGCGCGCTGGTGAAGATGTGTTTCTCCGGCAAGTATACCGAGAAAGAGGTTTACAGCAAGATTGTCGGCAAGGGCGGCTTTAACGCGTATCTGAACACTAACGATATGCGTGAGGTGTCCAAGATGGCGAATGAAGGTAATGAGAAAGCGGCCGAGGCGAAACAGGCATTCATCTATCAGGTTGCCAAGGACATCGGTTCCATGGCCTGCGTGCTGAAAGGAAAAGTAGACCGCATCATTCTCACCGGCGGGATTGCCTACGGTATGGATGTGGTGGCTGCACTGAAGGAGTATACGGAATGGATCGCACCCGTCACCGTATATCCGGGTGAAGATGAGCTGCTGGCACTGGCGCAGGGAGCCCTTCGCGTGCTGAACGGCGAAGAGAAGGCGCTGGAGTATTAAGAGAGAAGTGATATGCCCCGCCGTGGACAGGGATGTGACGTAAGGAGTTTTGCTGTCTACTGCGGGGTTATTGTGTATGACGGTTTTGTATGACATTGTATGACATATAGAAGTCTTACAGCGCGGGAATTTATGGTAGATAAGGTGAAAATGAAAGAGAATGACAGTAAAAAAACGAAATTGAAATATAATATGTGGCAGGCGGTTTCCCCCATGAAGCTGATTCTGGGAGGCTATCTTGCCATTATCATGATCGGCACGGCGCTGCTTATGCTCCCGGTGTCCACGAAGGGACCGGGAGCCAGCAGTCTGTCCGACTGCTTTTTCACGGCCACATCGGCTACCTGCGTTACCGGTCTGGTGAGATTTGACACCTTCACGCACTGGACCACATTTGGTCAGTGCGTGATCCTGGGATTGATCCAGATCGGCGGGATCGGCTTCATGACGGTGGCGATCCTGGTGCTGGTACTGACGAAAAAGAAGATTCATTTAAGCCAGCGGTCCCTGATGCAAAATTCCATCTCGGCCCCGCAGATCGGCGGGATCGTGCGCATGACCAAATTTATCGCGCTGGGGACACTGCTGATCGAGGGGATCGGCGCGGCGCTGCTGTGCGTTGACTTTATCCCCCGGTTCGGCATCGGAAGGGGAATTTACTTTTCCGTTTTTCATTCCGTTTCGGCTTTCTGTAACGGCGGCTTTGACCTGATGGGGGGAACCACGGGAGAATTTTCTTCCCTCACCGGAATGACCGGCAGCTGGTATGTATGTACGGTGATCATGCTGCTGATCTTTGTGGGGGGACTGAGTTTTTTTGTATGGCAGGATCTGCTGGCACAGAAATTCAGATGGAGACGGCTGAGGCTCCAGAGTAAGATGGTGCTGTCCATCAGTGTGAGCCTGGTAGTGTTCGGGGCGCTGGTGTTCTCGCTGCTGGAGTGGAACCAGGCTGATTATGCGGGACTGTCCGCAGGGGAGAAGATCACGGCCGGCTTTTTTCAGTCGGTCAGCGCGAGAACGGCCGGCTTTAATACGGTCGATCTTTCGAAAATGTCGGAGGGCGGCATCTTTGTGATGATATGTCTGATGTTCATAGGCGGATCCACGGGTTCCACTGCGGGAGGAATCAAGACCACTACGTTCTGGATCCTCTGCATCAGTATCCTGGCGACCTTTCGCCGGAAGAAGAATATTGAGATGTTTGGACGGAGGATGGAGGAGGGCATCACCAGGACTGCCTCCTGTGTGTTTATGACATACCTTCTTCTCTCGGTGACGGTCAGTGTGATCCTGTCCGCGCTGGAGGGGCTGCCGCTGCTGACGGCGCTTTTTGAATCCGTGTCGGCTGTGGCGACCGTGGGTCTGACGCTGGGGATTACCCCGGGGCTGGGGATGGTGTCCAAGCTGTTGCTGGCATTTCTGATGCTGTGCGGAAGGGTGGGGTCGATCACCATGCTGCTGGCATTTTCATCTGAGAAGAGAGTGACAAATTCCAAGCTGCCGCTGGAGAAGGTTCAGGTAGGTTAGTGTGAAGAGAAGTTCTAATGCTCACAGCATAGGCTGTTTCGCAAAGAACTTCTAAAGCTTCACACCGAGGAATGCCCTAAAACCGGGCATTCCCTGCACGGGTTTGAGATTCCGCGAAGCGGAATCAGGGGAGTTGGTATGGGACATAGAAGGAGAGGAAGCTGACTATGAAATCGATATTGATCATCGGCCTGGGGCGTTTCGGACGCCATATGGCCCAGAAGTTTTTACAGAACGGCCACGAGGTGATGGCCATAGACTGTGAGGAGGAGAGGGCGGACGCCGCGGTGGGAATGATCCAGCAGATCCTGATCGGGGACGCCACGGACGAGCGCTTTATGGAGTCGCTGGGAATCGGCAACTTTGACCTGGCAGTGATCGCCATCGGGGAGAGGTTCCAGACAGTGCTGGAGATCACGGTATTGCTGAAGGATCTGGGATGTAAATACATTGTGGCGAGAGCCACAAAGGATGTGCACAAAAAGCTGCTTCTGCGGAATGGAGCGGATTATGTTTCCTATGCGGAGCGTGAGGTGGCGGAGCGGCTTGCAATCAAGTTTGGTGCGGATACCATCTTTGACTATGTGGAACTGACACCGGAAATCGGTATCTATGAGATAGCGGTGCCGAAGAAGTGGCTGGGGAAAAGTATGGTGGATCTGTCCATTCGGACGAAATATCACGTAAGTGTCATGGCGACCAAAAAGCAGAACCAGATTTATCCCCTGCCGCATCCATCCCATGTCTTCGAGGAGGAAGAGAGTGTGATGGTCATGGGTTCCGCAAAGGATATAGAGGCGATCACCTGACCGGCAGGGGAGACCGGCCGGCAGCCCCTGCGCATTTCTCCACATCAGTCAGGCTGCTTCCGGAACTCCCGGGGCGATTTGCCGTATACCTTTTTGAACAGATCCTTGAAATAATTGCTGTCGTTAAAGCCGTTTTCCAGGGCGATGTCGGTGATGGTATTGCTGGTGGTGAGAAGTGCGGTCTGGGCGTGTTTTAAGCGCACAAAATTCAGGTATTTCTTAAATCCCATTCCTGTTATCTGCTTGAATTTCTTGCTGAAATAGGTGGGGCTTAAGGCTGCCTGGGCGGACACTTCCTCAAGGGAAAGCGGTTTTTTGTAATTTTTGTAGATATATTTGGTGGCGAGAAGAATATCCGCATCCCGTGAGTTTAAAAACTGCGGTTCCTCTTCGCTCATCACGGAGTAACGCATCAGCATCAGAAGAATTTCGTGCAGGAAGCATCTTGTGAATCCCGAGGAGTACTCGTCTATTTCGGCATATTCTGTCAACATCCGGTTCAAAAGGCCGAAGCATTCCTCCTGATAGAGGACGGGAATGCTTCCCATGAAAGAGTGCAGCATATCCTGCGAAAAAAAGGGAGCTCCCTTATTGGTGAACATATCCCAGTTGAGGTGTTCCTTTTTAAAGTAGACCATCAGGATCTCACAGCCTCCGTCCGTGGAGTAAACGGCGTGGTGCAGCTCTCCGGGAATGATGAAGACGAGGTCACCCTTTTCCAGGTAATGGACCGTATCCTTTAACAAAAAACGGCATTTTCCCGACAGCAGGAAAAACAGTTCATAATATCCGTGGCTGTGGTCGGACTGTTTGGGTGAGAAATCACCCCTCTTTCCTTTTGCCACGGTAATCTTGCATATGTCATGTGTCCTTCTCTTTTTTTCAACGGGCATGATTCTTCCTCCAACAGGGAACTGTTCCTGGCCTCCCATACAATCAGCCGCTCCGCCATGCATGAAAGTCTGCATACCATTAGTATACACTATTCGGCATAAAAAAACAGTGCTTTTTGCATAATAAGTCATAAAAACCTTAGAAATGTATTAAAAATTAAGGTAAAATATTTTTTGGAATGAAACATTCCTCTAAAATTTCTCTCATACCATAAAATGCCCCGGTGAATTCCACCGGGGCATTTGTATGGTAAAATATCTGGTTTCGGATCACAGTGCCTTATTGCAGAGGAAACTTAAAGTAGTTCTTTGCATTGTCGTAGGAAATATCCTTCACGATCTCACCCAGAATCTCATAATCCGCGGGGAATTCGCCGTTCTCCACCCAGCCGCCTATCAGGTTGCAGAGGATTCGTCTGAAGTACTCGTGCCTGGTGTAGGACAGGAAGCTTCTGGAGTCGGTCAGCATACCTACGAAGCCGGACAGGTTCCCAAGGTTTGCCAGGGAGGTCAGCTGCTCGATCATACCGGTCTTATGGTCATTGAACCACCATGCGCTGCCCTGCTGGATCTTTGCCACGGCAGTGGAATCCTGGAAGCAGCCAAGAACCGCGCCGATGGACTGGTTATCGTTGGGGTTCAGGCTGTAGAGGATGGTTCTGGGCAGTTCATCGGTCACACAGAGCGCATTCAGGAAGTTTGCCATCTGTGCGGAGGGAGCATCGTTGTTGATACAGTCATACCCGGTGTCGGGTCCCAGCTTCTCGAACATCAATGTGTTGTTGTCCCTCTTACAGCCATAGTGAAGCTGCATTGCCCAGTCAAGTCTGTGATATTCCCTGCCCACGAAGACCATGAACGCGGTCTTGAATTTCAGCTCATCCTCCCTGGTCAGGATCATCCGGTTCCTTCTCTTTAAGAAGATTTCCTCGATCTCATCATCGCTTGCGGGAACATACATTACATATTCCAGGGCGTGGTCGGAAACGTTACATCCCATGGATGCAAAGTATGCCATGCGCTTTTTCAAGGCTTCCTTCACAGCGGCAAAGGTGGTGAGCTTGGGCATTTCCGCCGCTTCCGCCAGCTTATCCAGATAATCCAGATATTCGGGCTTCTCGATGTTCATGGCCTTGTCGGGACGCCATGCGGGGAGCACCTTTACGTCAAAGCTGTCATCCTCCGCAATCTTCCTGTGCCATTCCAGGGAATCAATGGGATCGTCGGTGGTGCAGATCAGGGTGACATTGCTCTGCTTGATGATGTTGCGCACGCTCATGGAAGGCTGGGCCAGCTTCTCGTTGCAGATCTTCCACACCTCATCGGCGGTGTTCTTGTTCAGGACGCCGTTGTAGCCAAAGTATCTCTGTAATTCCAGGTGGCTCCAGTGATACAGGGGGTTACCGATGGCCTTGCCCAGGCATTCCGCCCATTTGCAGAACTTCTCATAGTCGGAGGCATCGCCGGTGATGTACTTTTCATCCACGCCGCAGGAGCGCATCAGACGCCACTTATAGTGATCCCCTCCCAGCCATACCTGGGTGATGTTTTCAAACTGACGGTCCTCGGCGATCTCCCTGGGATTGATGTGGCAATGGTAATCCAGGATAGGGGTGTTCTCTGCGTACTCGTGGAACAGCTTCCTGGCAGTTTCCGTTTCCAGCATGAAATCTTTGTCCATAAATGCTTTCATTTCTTCTCCTCCATAAATCATTATATTTTATTGTAAAACTTTAACGGGTGGTGCCCCGCTTTACAATCTCGCCTGAAAAAATTGTTTTCTTGGGCATTTCATTGTCCTCCAGCACCCCCAGCAGGGTGGTGATCAGATGCTGGCAGAGCGTTTCCAGTTTATTGTCGATGCTGGTCAGTTCAGGATCACAGCAATTGACCAGCATGGAATTGTTGTAGCCCAGGATGGAAAAGTCATCCGGAACCCGAAACCCCATTTCCCTGGCATATTTCACACTGGCAAGGGCCAGGGTATCGTCCGCTGCAATGACGCCGTGAAATGTGACGCCCTTCCGGTGCAGCTGTTTCAGATGCTCTGTCATGGCGGGAATATCTTCATGGGAGCCGTGGTAAAACTGCATGAGACTTCCACCGGCCGGAAGCTTTCTTTCTTCCATTGCCGCCCGGTAGCCCGCCAGTTTCCGCTTGCCGCTGTAGGAAGCGGAATTATAGAAATAGAGGATATCGCTGATTCCCGTCTCGATCATCTGCAGGGTGGCCTCGTACATGGAAGTAAAATCGTCGGAAACCACACTGTATACATTGGGCGCGTCCAGGTCGGCGTTCAACAGCATGATGGGAATCTGTGCGGCGGCATCGGCGATATACTTGTTGTCGCTTTCCTTTTCGTAGATAAAATTGGAGCCCACCAATATGATGCCGTCCACTTTTTTAGTGATCAGAAGGTTCATGGAAGACATTTTTGACTCCAGCTCATAGCCGGTGCAGCACAGGATGCTGTCGTAATCGTTGGCGCGCAGCTCCCGCTCTATGTAGTAGATCGCCTTCGCCAGATACAGATCGGAGCTGTCGGCACACATGATGCCGATGGTCTTCATGGTATTCAGACCGAGTCCCCTGGCAAACGCGTTGGGAGTATATTCATACCGGTTAATCACATCCAGTACTTTTTTCTTGGTCTTCTCGCTGACATTGCTGCTGCCGTTCAGGACACGGGAAACCGTAGCAATGGAAACACCGGCCTTTTCGGAAATGTCATAAATTGTCATGGGTGTTACCTCTTGTTTTGTCCGGGTCTGAAAATGTAAGTGGTTACAAAATGTCTTCTTTTAGATTATAGCTAACCTCGCTCCTTTTTTCAAGATAAAACATTTGTTTTTTGCGTATTGACGAAAGCAGTTTTTGGCAGTAAAATTATTTATGAAAGTACTTACATAAATCCGCCGGCGGGCGGAGGCGTGGAGTGCGCAGGACGTGAAAGCATTGTTCATATGGCATGTCTGCAGGAGCAGGCAGAAGGGAGAAAGATTGAAAATCGAAATTTTCAATCTACGGGTTTGTGTAGCGGGCAGCACAGACATCGGTACATTAGCTGCTCGCAGAAGGGAGCTCGCAGCATGGGCACAAAAATGGAACTTTTAAACAAGTCAATGACCGGTAAGAAGGAAAGACCGATTAAGGTCGTACAGTTTGGAGAGGGCAATTTCCTCCGCGCATTTGTGGATTACATGATCGATATTGCAAACGAGCAGGGAACCTTCGATGGCGATATCGTGCTGATCAAGCCCATTGAATTCGGTAATCTGGACATGTTCCACAATCAGGACTGCCAGTACACCGTTTCCCTTCGCGGCAATGTGGACGGCGAGGGCAAGATACTGAACAGGGTGGTCACCAGTGTTTCGGATGTGGTGGATACCTACAACGAGTATGATAAATTTATGGGTCTGGCGGAGATCGACACCCTGCGTTTTGTGGTATCGAATACTACCGAGGCGGGTATTGTCTTCGATGACACAGACAAGTTTGAGATGAATCCCCCCAAGACGTTCCCCGGAAAGCTGACCAAGTTCTTATACCATAGATTTGAGACATTCAAGGGCGATATGGGCAAGGGGCTTGTAATGCTGCCTGTTGAGCTCATTGATGACAACGGCATTATGCTGAAGAAGTGCGTGATGCAGCTGATTGAACTCTGGGGTCTGTCCGATGAGTTCAAAAAGTGGGTGGAGGAAGCCTGTATCTTCACCGCTACCCTGGTGGACCGTATTGTGACCGGATATCCCCGCGCTACCGAGAAGGAGGAGTGGGAGAAGCTGGGCTATGAGGATCATATCATGGTTACCGGCGAACCTTTTGCCCTCTGGGTCATTGAGTCCGACAAGGATATCAGCAAGGAGTTCGACCTTCCCGGCGCAGGGCTGCCTGTGGTATTTACGGACGACCATCATCCCTATAAGCAGAGAAAGGTGCGTATCCTGAACGGCGCCCATACTTCCTTCGTGCTGGCGTCCTGGCTCTGCGGCAACGATATCGTGAGACAGTCCATGGAGGATGACGATATCCGCGATTTCATGAACAAGACGATCTTTGACGAGGTGATCCCCACCCTGACCCTTCCCGAGGACGAGCTGAAGGCTTTTGCAGGCGAGGTGGTGAACCGTTTCAATAACCCTTATGTAGACCATGCGCTGCTTGCGATCTCCCTGAATTCCGTCTCCAAGTGGAGGGCGAGATGCCTGCCCAGCCTGCTGGGATATGTAGACAAGTTCGGGAAGCTTCCCGCCCATATGACCTTCTCCATTGCGGCGCTGATGGCATTCTACACCGGCACTGAGATCAGGGACGGTGTCCTCATCGGACACAGGAACGGGGAAGAGTACAGCGTGAAGGACGATATGCCCGTGCTGGAGTTCTTCCGCGACAATTGTGAGAAGGATACAAGGACCTTCGTCACCAGCTACCTTGGAAGGGAAGATTTCCACGGACAGGATCTGAACCAGGTTCCCGGCCTGACGGATGCGGTGACGGCTTATCTGGATGATATCAAGACGAATGGTATGAGGGCGGCATTATGCAGAATTTCCTGAAAATAAATGAGAATGACAATGTAGTGGTTGCGCTGAACGTGATTCCCGCAGGGGAAGCCGTTCAGGTGGAGGCGCAGGGTGAGACAAAGCGCGTGACTGCCCTGGAGGAGATCCCTGCAGGCCACAAGATGGCAATCTGCGATATCCCCGAGGGCGGCGAGGTCATCAAGTACGGCTACCGCATCGGCAACGCAAAGGAAGCGATTAAGTGCGGTAACTGGATCCACACCCACAATGTGAAGACGGCCCTGGGCGACCTTCTGGAGTACACCTATGAGCCCACGCCGGTGGAGGAGAAGAAAACGGAGGATGCCACTTTCATGGGCTTCAACCGGCCTGACGGCAAGGTGGGCGTCCGCAATGAGATCTGGGTGATCCCCACCGTGGGTTGTGTCAATAATGTGGCCACAGCGATCGCAAAGCAGGCAAACGCATTTGTGAAGGGCACGGTGGAGGAAGTGATCGCGTTCCCCCATCCTTACGGGTGCTCCCAGATGGGAGACGACCAGGAGCATACCAGAAAGATCCTGGCGGACCTGATCAACCATCCCAACGCGGGCGGCGTGCTGGTGCTGGGGCTGGGCTGTGAGAACAGCAATATTGACGTGCTGAAGCCTTATATCGGTGATTATGATGAGAACAGGGTCAAGTTCCTGGTGTCCCAGGAGTCCGACGACGAGATCGCGGACGCCGTGGAGATCATCAAGGGGCTGATCGATTATGCTGCCGGGTTCCAGAGGGAGCCCATCAGTGTGAGCAGGCTGGTGGTAGGTATGAAGTGCGGCGGCAGCGACGGCCTTTCCGGCATCACGGCGAATCCCCTGGTGGGGCGTTTCTCCGACCTTCTGATCTCCAAGGGCGGCACCACGATCCTTACGGAAGTACCGGAGATGTTCGGGGCGGAGACGATCCTGATGAACCGCTGCGCCAACGAGGAGCTTTTCCACCAGACGGTGGATCTGATCAATGACTTTAAGAATTACTTCAAGAGCCACAACCAGACCATTTACGAGAATCCTTCCCCCGGAAACAAAAAGGGAGGCATCTCCACCCTGGAGGATAAGTCCCTGGGCTGTACCCAGAAGTCCGGCAGCGCCCTGGTTAAGGGTGTGCTGCAGTATGGCGAGACGGTGAAGACACCGGGGCTGAACCTGCTGAGCGCGCCGGGTAACGACCTGGTGGCAGCGACGGCTCTGGCGGCGGCGGGAGCCCATATCGTCCTGTTTACCACAGGGCGGGGAACGCCTTTCGCCTCTCCCGTGCCTACCATGAAGATCGCCACCAACTCCCGCCTGGCGGGCAAGAAGTCCAACTGGATTGACTTCAATGCGGGCGTGCTGGTGGAGGACAGCAATATGGCGGCGGAGACGGAGAACCTGTTCAACTATGTGGTGGAAGTGGCTTCCGGCAAGAAGGTGTGCAGCGAGGCTGCAGGCTTCCATGACATGGCGATCTTTAAACAGGGAGTTACGCTGTAAGACCGTAACAGTTTGGCCGAAGGCTGAACTGTTACGTAAGACGTTGCATAATATGTCTTAAAAAGTGCAAATTGTGCCAGACAGGTAGAAAAATGCGGCAATATGTAGTATAAAGATATAGTAGCTGTTCAGGACCTGCATTCCCCAGCATTTTGGTGCAGCATTTGTTTCTCTTTGAACTCTCCTGACAATTTTACTCCAAGAATGCATGGTCTTGGGCAGCTGCATAATACATGACACATAATATGTGGCACATAATACATGGCAATAGAAGGCTTGCAAAGTGTGGATTCTATTGCCTGGCAGACAGCATGAAATCTAAGCTGGAAGTCTGAGATCAGGTATCCGGCCAGCAAGCCGCCTGGCACTATTGAACGGGAATATACCATAGCTGGAAATCACTTGATGTTGACAAGTATTTATGCGGGTTGCAAGCAAATTTGCTTAGGCGCTGGCAACGATTTGGCAACATTTTTCACATCACGCACTAAATAATTACATCAATGGCATAAAGAAAACCTTGCTGATTTGCGCGAGCAATGAGGAAAGCAGGACTGGCAAACCGAGCGATTGCATTTATGCAAATCGCCGGTAAGACAGGACTGTTTGACGAATGCCGCGACAACCGCACGATAGTGCGGGTTCAGATATGTAAACTGAATATCGGTAAGGTCTTTTTATGCTTATTTCTGCTTTTTCTTTTTAGCTGTTTTCTTTTCTTCTTTCTCGATTTTCTGAAATTCTTCCATGAGCATATCACTGACCGCCTGTGAGGGGACTTTTGCCCAATGCTTTGAAGTGTCCAGTTCGGGGTACTTGTACCGCCATTGGTCGTATTCCTCTCTGCTTATCTTGCTGTTCTGCAAATTAAAGATGCCAGAATTTCACGAATTATTTGAGGCTGATCTGTTGACGGCTTAAGTATAAGCTGCACATTATTACATAAATCTCGCACCAGTGGTGCGAGAGATGGAGATGCACATGAAAAAGAATGAAATTGTAGGTTATGAGCCATTGGTTAATGACTTAAAACAATTCAGCGGTTAGTCTGCCATACAGTATATCAGGATTGCTTTCCAATTTCTTTCACTTTTTCCGTCAATTGCGTTTCCATGAGTTCAGAGAAATGCCTTAAACCTGAATTATTCACGCCGGCATGTCAGGATGCCGGAATTCGTACTCTTTGACATTGACACCACGCTGCTTGTGACTTACGTCGGTCAGGAGGGTGAGGGGTCAATTACCATTACCGGGCGCACGGTTACCACCCTATTCTCTGCTACGACGGGTTGGCCGGCGACCTGATTGGGACACAGCTGCGTGACGGCACGGATTACTGTTCCAAAGATGCGGCGGCATTCTGGCGTACCCTGCGCTGGGTGGTGTTTAAGATCGAAAAGCCTTATAACCAGCTGACCCACATGTACACATTTATTGCCACCAATATGGAGGAACTGGGGGACTGGCAGGTCATAGATTACTACTGCAGCCGTGGACGTATGGAGAACTTTATTGGTGAGGGAAACAGGGCTTTGATTTTGCGTCCGTAAGCTCCCGGAGCAAAACCGTCAACGCCAACCGGTTACAGCTCCATGCACTGGTGTATAACATTTTCAACCGGTTCCACCGTCTTGTGCTGCCAAAAGAAATGGGCAAAAACCTAATTGATACGGTGAGGCTGAAAATGAAACAAAACCGAAACAAAAGTGTTGTAAAGAGTAAGATGTAATGCAAATTTACAATCGACTTAAGCTGTGAGGTGTTGTATGTATAATAGAATTGGATTACAGGGTTCACAACGCGGTTCCTGTAATATAGGGATCTGCGATGACGGAGAAAATATTTGCTCTTCTATTGAAAATATGCTCTTACAATGCGCAAAAGAAAAAAAGATTCAGATAGATACCTTTGTATGGTATACAGGGGAGGGACTGAAGGAATATCTGGAGAGAGGCAATCAGCTGGATATTCTGTTCCTGGACATAGAATTATTTCAAATGAGTGGAATAGAGGTCGGCAAGTTTATCAGAAACCAGCTGGATGATATGGGAATGCAGATCGTTTACATTTCAGGAAAAGCCTCCTACGCGCGGCAGCTATTTAAAACGCAGCCGTTGGATTTTCTGGTCAAGCCGGTTACGAAAGACCAGATCAGTGATGTCCTTGAAGCGGCATTAAAGGTATTAAAGCGGAAAAACGAAAAATTTGAATTCAGACTGGGGAAGGACTATTATTATGTTCCAATGGGAAATATTGTTTATTTTGTAAGCGAGGGGAGAAAAGTAAAAATCGTAACCCTGAAAGAAAGCTTTGAATTTTACGGCCGGTTAAGAGAAACTATCAGGCTGCTTCCCGAAGATTTTGTCGTCATACATAAATCATATATTGTCAATAGAAAATATATTTTTCGATATACTTATGAGATGGTAGAACTGGCAAATGGTATCATTCTGCCAATCAGTCCGGCAAACCGGAAACAAGTCAGGGAAAGAATTCTAAGGGAGGAATAGGTATGTTTGATTTTGCAATATGTGCATTGACAAATCTATTCCGTATCTTTCTTGTTGACAGATTTGTAGCCCTCTTTCTGGGTCAAAAGAAAGGCAAAAACGCAAAAGTAATAGTTTGCGTCGTATTCTTTATAATAAATACTGCATTATACTGGAAGTTCCACACTGCATGGATCAATATTTTCAGCAATCTTATGGGGATATGCGCCATCGTAAGGGTGTATACGAAATCTGTGAAAACAAACATATTTGTGACCTGTTCTGTCTATTTGATCAACTGTGGATGTGACGTGGCGGTATACTCGTTATTCACCGATTATCAGGATGGACAGATATATAATCAGGTCTATGCGGTTGTAGTACTGTTTTTGATTTTGATATGCGAACTTCTGGCAGAAAAGCTGATCACCATTCAAAAAAATGCGGAGACGGCCCAGAATTTTCCGCTGATACTCGTACCCTTATGCAGCATTGCGGTCATATGGTTTTTCGTATATGCGGGTACTTATGTTGGACGGGAGGCGGCTATTGTGAGCCTCGGCCTGCTTGTGATCAATTTCCTGATGCTGTATTTATATAATTTACTGATGCGCTCCGTTTCGCAAAAGTATGAGGCTCAGATGCTGGAGCAGAAGGCGCGTGTGTATGCGAATCAACTGGAGGTCATCCGTCAAAGCGAGGAAAAAATGAAAATCCTGCGCCATGATATGAAGCATCATCTGAATGAGATACGGCTGCTGGCGGGAAAATATCATGCGGCGGAAATTGGAAAATATATAGACTGCATGGAGCAGTCCATCCAGAATCCGGATGAAATGGTATCCTCCGGAAATGTGGAAATCGACAGCGTGTTGAACTATATGCTGCAAAAGGCCAGGGATAAATTGGATGATGTCATTGTAAAGGTTATACTGCCGGAAAAAATGAAGCATGCTTTTGATATGAATGTCCTGGTCGGAAATCTGCTGGAAAATGCTATCGAGGCAGCCGTCCAGACGGACAGGAAGTATCTGAAGGTCACTATGGTATTTAAAAGAGGGGTGCTGAAGATCAGGATGGAAAACAGTTTTTTATCTGTGGAGACTGAAAATGGGAAACAACGGGGAAGACAGCATTTTCTCACCACCAAGAAGGAAAAGGAGCAACATGGTTTTGGGCTTAAAAGTGTGGAGAAAATTGTGGAAGCATATAATGGAACCATGGAAGTCACGCCACAGAAGGATGTGTTTTGTGTGAACCTGATTCTGTATATGCCGGAACCGTAAAATACAGGCATTTATATACGAAAGCATGGTGGAAACAGGCCATGCTTTTTTGCACTTTATGGGAAACTGCGCCGTCAGGCGCGTGCGTCAAGAGGGCGAAGCCTGTTTTTTGCACGGGGGATGCGGACCTGCTTTCAATAGTTTTGACAGAAATATACATAATTTTTGACAGGAGCCGGCATGATGGATTTTTTGTGATAACATTATTTTCCTAAAACATGGGCGGGTGATGCAGAGCGCAGGGAAACAATACTCTTTTTCTGCAAAATGTTTTGTCTCTGCAGAACACAGGAAGGAGAATGTTTATTATGACTCATTTTAGAATTTACAGGAAACAGATTCGTTTATGCCGTCTTTCCGCTGTCTTGTCGGTATGTGCATCGCTGCTTCTGACAGCATGCGGCGGGGATGGTGCGGCAGGCGGGAACCTACCGGACAATAGCTCTGGTAGGAATTCAGGCGGCGACAGTGGGGCAGACTCCGCACAGCAGCGGGAGTGGGTCTATGTGCCGGAAGTGATCACGATGGAGGATGAACATGCAGATTATGAGAGGATGCAGCTGGCTGGTGATACCCTATGCTATGTGTCCCAGGGGGAAGATGTCGGGGACGGCGCAAAAGGGATCTGCCGCTATTCCCTGGTTGACCGGGAACTTGAGCGCGTTCCCATCGACTGGACAGAGGGTGGGCAGAACTGGGATGTGGGCGTCCGGTTCTTTGACCAGGACTGTAATGTGTATCTGACGGCAAATGTCTATCCGGCGGATTACAGTTCCATGACACGTTTTCTGTGCAAGTTTGATTCGGAGGGCGACTGTCTGTTTTCCAGGGATATCACAGAGCAGCTGGGGAGGGACTCTTCCCTTGACAGACTGGCTGTGGACGGACAGGGAAGGATATACCTTTTTGCCGATGAGGGAAAAATACTGCTGTATACCGGCGAGGGGGAGTATCACGGCTCCGTAAGCTGCAGCCCTTCGGGGAGTCCGGTTTCTGTCCAGATCAAGGGGGCGTGCGATGGCGCTGACGGGAAATTCTATGTCTGTGTCAGCAAAGGGAACGTGGATATCACAGGGGAAAACACAGAAGGGACGGATGAAGTAGATACCTGCTGTATGCTGATGGAGATTGACTTTGAGGGGAAACAGCTGTCGGAAGCGGCAGGGGATATTCCGGATATCAAAGGGTTCTGCGCGGGAAAACGGTGGGAAGGAGATTCCGCCGGGGAAAGAGAGGATTCTGCCGGGCAGTATGATTTCCTGTTGTATGATGAAAAAGCTGTCTATGGATTTGACCTTGCCGCTCAGAAAAAGGATCCAGGGTCTGCGGGAGAAGAGTTGTTTACCTGGCTGGACAGTGACATCAACGGATACTGTGTCACCGGCCTGTATTTGGCGGAGGACGGAAGGCTCTGTGCCACGGTGGCGGATTGGGGCAATGAAGATACGTCTATTGTGATGCTGGGAAGAACAAAAGCGGATCAGGCGCCGCAGAGGGAAGAAATGGTGCTTGCCACCGTGGAGGGAGAGGGTAATCTGACGGCAATGGCTGTAAAGTTCAACAGAGGCAACAGCCAATATCATCTCACTGTGAAAGGCTATGAGTCCCTGACGGATCTGTATAATGCCGTATTGGCAAAGGAGTCGATTGACCTGGTAGACCTGGCTGGCATCAATGTGCAGAAACTGGCTGCGCAGGGTTTTTTCGAGGATCTGGCGCCCTATGTGGATCAGTCAGAAGCTTTTGACCGATCAGATTTTGTAGACGGTATTCTGGATGTATATACTTTTGACAATAAGCTGGTGGGTATTCCGGCATCCTTCACGCTTCGGACTGTAGTGGGAGACGGGGCGCAGCAGGAGCTGCAGGAGGGACTCACTTTGGAGGAACTGCTTGCGGCGACAAAACGCCATCCGGGAGCCATGGCTTTCGACGGACTGACCAAGGAAGAGATGATGCGGTATCTCATGATGTTTAATGAGGATACTTTTATTGACTGGGATACCGGTACCTGCCATTTTGATTCGGAAGTTTTTCAGGCGGTGCTGGAGTATGTGAACCAGTTTCCGGATGCTGTGGGAAATAGTATGGAAGAAACCGCCCTGCCCGCCAAAATCAAGAACGGGGAAGTACTGTTCGCCATAGCGGAATTAAATGAATTCAGGGCTATTCAGGAATTTGAGGGAATGTTTGGGGAGACGGCGGCCTGTGTCGGTTTTCCCACCCCGGACGGACAGGGCGGTCATCTTCTCTTTACCGGGGACGCTTATGGGATTGCTGCCGCATCGGGACACAAGGAGGGCGCATGGAAATTTATCGAGGGATTTCTGGTGCAGGAGAAAAGTGATTCCTACTATGGTAATTTTCTCACTGCCAGTTTCCCGACATTGAAAAAGGTGCTGGATGAAAGAGTAGAGGAAGCCATAGAAAGAGACAGCCGGTATGAAAACGGCAGGTTTCCGGAAACGATTTATTCGGACGGTACCACGTTCCAGTTCCATGCTTTGACCTGGGATGAAGTCAATGTCATGCTCAACCTGGTTCCTGAGGCAAAGGCCTATTTTGATGTGGAAGGCGATGAAATTATCCAGATCATCAGTGAGGAAGCTTCAGGCTACTACAGCGGGCAGAGAGGGGCAGGGGACGTGGCTGCTTTGATTCAGAACCGTGTCCAGCTTTATGTGAATGAAAGTAAATGACGGTAACTGCAAAATTCTGGAGAATGCTTGAAAATATCTCTACCCTAGTGTGCTGACATGTTCACTTTTGAACTAATGACGAAGGATAAATTTCCACTCTGCAAGGCGGCGGAGGGAGGCGATGCGGTGGCATCGTTGACCGACAACAACGCAGCAGATGGAAATTTAGGCAAGTCATTAGTCAAATTATGAACGTGACAGTGCACTAGGAACTGTCAAAGAATTAATCTTTACATCTGACTTGTCTAAATCTTCTTATACCGCGTTGTCTGCAAAGTTAATTCTTGACAGTTCCTTATTCCGCGCAGAAATGAAAGGATGAAAAGTGATGAAACATATAAGAAAATACGTAAATAGAGTGTTGATGGTTTTAGTGGCTGCAAATATTTTATTGTTGGCCGGGTGCGGAAAAACGGAACTGCAGCAGGGGACTGCACGCAAATGCAGGGACAGGCCGCAGGGGAATCCCAACAGCTATTGCTTTAATGTGATGATCGTGTGAAAGGTAAGCGCGTTTTCGTTGTAATACATCTCCATATCTCCCTGGTATTTGCTGACGGTTTTCCGAATACTTTTTATTCCAAAACCATGTCTGCGTTTATCAGGCTTATGCGTGGTCAGACTGTCATAAGAATCCGCAAAGGGGTTTATGCGGCTGGAATTTATGACGGATATGACGATGAATGGGGTACCTGTTCTTTTGTAGGCATTTATCTCGATAAAGGCATCGGGAATGCCGCAGGCAGCTTCAAATGCGTTGTCCAACAGATTGCAGAACAGGGAAGTAAGGTCGCTGTCAGTGATAAAGTCGATGGTCTCATGCCGGATGTCGGCATGAAAGGAAATATGGCTGCCATCGCATTGGCATTTGTACCGATACAGGATCGTGTTGAGCATATCATTACCGCACAGGCGGACAGACTCCTGCAGATCGGAGGAAAGCAGCAACTGTCCGATATAGGCGCTGATCTTATCATGTTCCCTTTTCTGGTTCAGCAGATCTATGGATTGCAGATGTTTTTTGATATCATGTATCAGGATGCTCTGGTTTTCATTCTGGGAGAGCAGCATTTCATAATATTCCGCTGAGTTTGCTTCCTTTTGCAGCAGTAGCTGCATCTCTGTAAATTCAAGGTTTTTCTTCTGGTTATGCTGGTTGAGGCCAAATACAAACAGGTTGGTGATCAGTAAAAGGACTGCACCCAGGGTTATCATTAAAAGCAGAGAGGGTGAAAGAGTGTATGTATCATTGATGGTTACAAAGGTCAGCATGACAAAAACAGAAGTCAGCGGAATGAACACCAGAAGAAGCGCATAATGGTCGGGGTGTCGGCTGTCTTCCCGTTGTCCTTTCTGGAAATGCATCAGGACATAGATGACAGTAAAAAAAATCATTTTACTTAAGATGCCAAAAAAGATAATGTTGTAGGAAGATGCGGACTCTGTAAAAAAGTGCGGCGAAAAATGCTCGACAACGCCGTACACGGCCAATTCACACATGGCCATGACGGCAGTCAGTACGGCGGAGTGAAAAAAAGCGGAAAGCCATTTTAACCGGTATCCGACCTTCATAAATGTGAAATTGACCAAAAAGTACAAAAGCGCATTTAACCATTTTAGGTCATACAAAGATATAATAAATAGAATGGAATAAAGAATGCACAGTAAAATGAGTCTTGCCTTTGCCCGGAGCTTGGGAACAAAAGAAAAGGAGGCATACTGCCAGAGTATGACTGCCTCCACCAGGAAACTGAAAAAATAGCAGATTGTCGTAGTCATGATAACCTCCTTGCCATCGTATAAAATGAACCGGTGTCAGCGGGTACTTTCCAGATATAGAAGATAGGCATCCTTAAATGCGCTGTATTTTCTCTTCGTCAGATAGGCGGAGAAACGTCCTTCTGCCAAATGAACCAGGGTATGGTCAAAATCCACAACATGTTCAAAGTTGACAATGAAGCTGCGGTGTGTCTGGAAAAAGCAGTTTCCCGGAAGCGTTTCCAGCCAGTGCTGCATATTGTGGACGGATTCGAAGTCTCGTGTTGTGGAATGGACGATGACTTTTCTGCCCAAAGCTTCTATCGCTATGATGGAGGATGCCGGAAGTGTGTGTACGCCCTGTTTCGTTTCTACCGGGATTTTGACGGTCATGGCGTTGTACAGGCTGACAGCTTCTTTCATGTTGCGGAAAAGCCGTCGGACGTCCAGGGGCTTGGACAGATAGCGGAATACATGAAAACGCATGGCATCGTCCAGATATTCGGAATAAGAGGTCACCACAAAAATGATGATATTCTCATTTTGCCTTTTCAACTCATTTCCCACATAGATTCCGTTGATCCCCGGCATCTCGATATCGAGGAACAGAATATCCTTTTCCCCTTTATCCGAAAGCAGGGATTCCCCGTCAGAGAAGCGGGCAATTTCAGGACATTTCAGGCAGGCTTTCTCAAAATAGAGTTTAATATATTTTTGGAGCTGTTCCAGCATCAGGGCATCATCATCGCAGATTGCTATGCGCATACTTACCTCCATAGTTCCGTCTTGCGGAAACTCAAATCAGCTTGGTGAAGGTTTACACTAAAATTATACATGAATCAGGTAAATAAATACAGAAGGTCTGTGTGAAAAGACATTTTTTTGTTGTTTTTGGGAGCATCTGTCCCAAAGAAAAGCCGGAAACGCTGTTTCATGCAAAGTGGGTTGAAAAGCCGTTCCAAACGGATATAATCAGGAATTACCGTCGGTCTGATGGTACAGAAAATGAGAAATACGGATTGTCCGTGTTGGAAAGAAAGGGATGATGAAATGAGTATTAAAAAAGGGAACAGAATGGAGAGGGCTCATGGGATGAGGAGGACTGACGAAATGAAAAGAAAGAGGCTGCGTTGTGTCCCATTGTTTTTTACCGTTTTTTCGCTGGCTTTGTCCGGATGCGGGAGGACGGCTGGGCAGCAGGAGACCGGTCTGGATGCGGGAACAGTCAGTGCCAGTTCTGTCGAGACAGGGGCCGAGGAATCCATATCCGGCGCGGAGCCTGTTTCTGCTGAAAACGGCGAAAAGATTGTTTTTCCGGAGCGTTATTGCGAGACGATAGGAAATGTCACGTTTAACATGGACGTTGTTGTGAATACTGATCTGACAGCAGGCTCTATGGTGACTGCGAAGGCACAGATGCAGAAGGTGGATCGGGAAAACGCCTTTTTATTATTGTTTGACAGTATCGAAGAATATGATACCTATGATTATGAGGAAGAGGACGAGTATGGAAAGAATGCGCACAGCGTAACCTATGTGAGCCCCGAGGAAACAACATTGGCTTATGGCCCCCAGTCCAGTAAATTTGATTATATGGAAAGAGATCTGATGCCATATGTCCAGAACGCTTTCGTGCCGTTTCGGGATGAGCATTTCAATGCTGATTTGTACTCCAGGTCAGCTCAGCTGGCGTTTATGACCCGTGAGGAGGCTTTTGAAACCGTACAAAAGGTGTTGGAGAAAATAGGGGTTGCCATAGAGCCGGTTTATGTGGGCTATGCCCTGGACTATAAAACCATGCAGTCCCAGGAGTACCATGAGGACATGGACGGAAAAATTGACAGATCACAATACAAGGCGCAGTGGACGGATGAGGACGACTGCTATTATTTCTACATTAACCAGACCTATAAAGGACTGCCGCTTTACCATGTATATAACCAGGTGTTTGCGGACGTGGAGGAAATCAACGCGCCGATACAGGCGGTGGTGTCCGGGGAAGGACTTGAGTGGCTGAACATAGAGAAAGTGTTTGCGGTATCTGAGGAGAAAGGGGGCGTTTCTCTGGCGGATCTGAAAGCGGTTATTCAGACTGCTGCAGACAAATACAATCAGGTACTGGGCAGTTCCGCATACGAAATCGTAAAAGCGGAACTTTATTACTATGTGGATCTGTCCTCCGGTAAGGGAACTTATGATGTAAAACCGGTATGGATCCTTACAGGAAACGAAAAGGGCGGCCCCAATTTGCAGATCATCATAGACGCTCAGACTGCAGAGGAAATTGTGCCATGAAAAAACATGCTTATATTTTATAGTGGACGTAAAGAGACTGCTGTGCTCGGATTGCGGTAGTGAACGGGCATATGCCCAATGGATTCCATTTTTTCTATTAATATTTTTCAAAAAATGATACAGGTACTATTGACAAATCAGAACGGTACCTGTATTATATGAAACAAGAAAAAATACAAGTACCGGTACAAAACGAAGGGAGCAGGATATGGATGATATGTATACAGCCGTATATGAAAAACTCTCCACGCTGCAATGGCTCATGAAACGCCGCCAGATGTTCAGTCAGGCGCAGTCAGGACCATATGCCGATCCGACACGGGGGCAGGGGAGAATCCTTGCCATGCTGAAAATCCAGCCGGAGATTAAGACAAGGGAACTGGCGTATCTGCTGGGCATTCGGCAGCAATCGCTGAACGAACTGCTGAATAAGCTGGAAAAAAGCGGTCATGTGGAACGTAAGCCCTCTGAAAAGGACAAACGGGTCATGGTGGTTCATCTGACGGAAAAAGGAAAAGAGATTCCGCAGCCTGAAACAGATTATAAAGAAATTCTCGACTGCCTGTCGCCGGAGGAGTTGCAGCAGTTTGGGGAATATTTAGACAGGATTATTGCAGCGTTTGGAATACAGGGGGTTGATGGCAGAGAGGAGGGTAATATAACAGACTGGATGGATCAGGCAAGGGAACGTATGGGCGGGGAACAGTTTGAACGGCTGATGTCTATGCGGGAGCGGGCGTTCGGCTCTTTTGGGAGAGGGAGAAGCCCGGCAGATATACCGGGAGCGGAACGCTTTTCGCCGGATTATGACGGCTTCGTTCCGGACAGGGGCGGATTTGGCGCATTTGGCGGCAGACCGGGAGAATAAATAACGGAGAGGCACTATAGAATCTATAGCGATAAGTCCTATGGGAATAAAATCCATAGGACTTAATTTTTTAGGCGCACGGGCGCATAAGAGATTAGTTGCTGACGCAACATGCGCCCGGCGCGGGGAGTAGTGGAGAAGGGCATTCCCGCGCTCAATATGAACAAGGAGGAAAAGCAATGAATCCAATGATTGAAGTAGAACATTTTTCAAAGACTTACGGAGATTTCAAGGCAGTGGACGATATTTCATTTACTGTAGATGAGGGTAGCATCTTTGCGTTTCTCGGACCCAACGGTGCAGGTAAGAGTACCACGATCAATACCCTATGTACAATCCTGGATAAAACGGAAGGAAATATCCGGATTAACGGGCATGATGTTTCCAAAGAAAAAGGCGCAGTCAGAAAAGATATTGGCATTGTATTTCAGGATTCCACGCTGGATGTAAAAATGACGGTGGAGGAAAACCTGAAATATCATTGCAGCTTTTATAAGGTCCCGAAAAGTGAAGTTACAGGGCGGATTGATTTTGCCCTTGATCTTGTGGAACTTACAGATTGGAAAAAGGCGGTTGTCGGCAGTCTTTCCGGCGGGATGAAACGCCGTGTGGAGATTGCGAGAGGGCTTGTGCATTTTCCAAAGGTTTTGTTTTTGGATGAACCGACGACCGGGCTTGATCCGCAGACAAGGGCAAATGTATGGGAATATATCCAGAAAATGCAAAAGCAGAAAAACATGACGATTTTTTTGACCACCCATTATATGGATGAAGCGGAGGTATGCTCCAAAGTTGTGATCATGGATCATGGGAAGATTGTGGCCCACGACACGCCGGAGAATTTAAAACACCGGTACACCGGGACTGAGGTGAATGCAAGCTGTACACATACGGAAACCTTGGAAAATAGATTGAAGGAGCAGAGGATTCCTTATGAAAAAGTAGAAAACAGGGTTGTATTCCACACAAAGAAAGCGTCTGATGCGCTTGCTGTTTTGGCAGAGTGTAAAGATACGATTCTTGATTTTGAGGCAAAAAACGGGACATTGAACGAGGTTTTCCTCGCAATCACAGGAAAGGAGATCAGGCAGTCATGAA
>CAOKWI010000067.1 GCA_948473115.1 uncultured Lachnospiraceae bacterium
GACGCAATTCGCGCCATAGGGACGGTTAGTTTTTAACCGTCCCGTAGTCGTAGTTGGCAGTTAGTTCAGATCCGCGTTGCCCCGTCCGCATAGGACAGGACAGCATGGCACCGCCGTCACTTTAGCTAGAAGTCCACAAAGGCAAGCCGCCTGGCACGATCGGGGCTGAACTGTTACGTTGCAATCCAATGCCCTGTCTGCATGCCATTTATGGCAATGCAGACAGGGCGTTGGATTAGCAACCCACTTCCAAGAGGGTGTGATAACACCCCTCTTTATGAGCCAAAACGCGAATGCGTAAGCAGACGCAGGAGCGCGTAAGCGCGGGTTTTGTGAATGTGGAAGTTAGGTTGGATGCTCCTTGGAGCGTCCAACCGCACAGGTGGAAATCTTTTTGGTTGCATACGCCCAACCATATAAAAGCCCGTAAAGCCACTGTTTTAAGCAGCTTTTCGGGCTTTTAAGGTTATTCGGGGTCAAATGGTGTCCAGCGGTTTGCATTTCTGGCAACGAAGCCGGCATAACTCATCCTATTTCGCAGGAGTCACGATTCCTTCCACCCACTCCACAATGCCGTTATCCTCAAAGAACGTAATTTCCTCATCCGAGGCGGAATATCCCCGCCAGATAAACACCTTTCCCTCATAAACACGGAGGATGAAGCTGTAATTGTGTCCATACTTTTTCGAAAACCTGATATGGAGGTTATCTGCTTTCGTAAATGCATCTGTATTGCTCTCCTGATACCACTGCTTTAAAAGTTCCCGGGTCTCCTGATCCGCTATGGGTGTCAAAGTCCGGCACAGTTCCAGTACTTCTTCCTGTTCTTCCTCCGTCAATTCCATTTGTTGTCCTTTCCGGAAACTGATATACTCAGGTTCTTCCTTCCATAAAGAAGACACGATCAAGTCTGTATGGATCCTGTAACCCGCCAGGATGACCATGGGCATCAGCAGCGCCCCCACCAGTACAAGCACTCTGGCTTTTACTGACTTTTTACAGAGGAACAGCACCACCTCCGCCACCGCTGCAAACAGCGCCAGGAATACAATCAGCTGCCCCCATGTATAGGGCTGGTTCAGATTTGTCATGTAGGGATTGGCAAATGAAAACAGCCACTGGTCAAACCGATGGTAAAAGCGCAGTCCTACGGCATAGCAGACCAGCGCCGCAAATGCCCAGAAGATCACCCAGTCCTTCCTGCTCCGGATCCGGAACTTATTCCAGTCTATTTTCTGTATCAATTGTCTCATTGTGCTATTCCTCCAATCGCTTCCACACTCGCCTCCACACCTTCCGCTGCCTCACCATCATAGATATCCGGCGGAAACACACCCTCTTCCTCATATTGCCGGATAATTTGCGCAAATTCTGCGGAAATATGATAAGTCCTCCCCTGTTCCGTGGCCACATACTGTTTCTCATGATTGACCCTGCATGCGCATACCCGCGTATCATTAAAAAGAATTTCCAGAGGCAGTTCTTCCTCATTGTCCCTCGCAATATTTCCCTCCTCCAGTCCACTGTAAAAGTACTCTGTGACCAATTGCCCTTCAAGCCTCGACCCGCTTCCACGGGAATTGAACACCATGAACTGAGGAGTTCCCCGCAGATTTTCATTGTCCCGAACCGCCTTGGCATTGACAAGATAAGCTGCACCTATGGAAACCAGAATGATGGCACACCAGACAGCGGCAAACCTCACAAACCTCTGCATGGTAAAAACCCGTTTATCCCCTGTAAAGTAGGCCAGTGCCCCATAGATTGCCCCGCCCATCAATACAGTGGTAACGGTTTCTGCCAGGAAGGTAGCCAAAAGACTATGGGGGAAAAATTCCGTGAGGAACCAATGCCAGCCCATCGACCCAAAAGGCACTATCTGTAATTGTGCCGCGTCAGTACCTATGACCGAAACATAGACTGCCTCACTGATCTTGTAGGGAACCGCCAGTATCAGCTTCACAGGGAAAAAACCGATGCTGGTATAAGTCCTGCTGTACGCCCCCATGACAAAGCCCACAACAGTAAATACCGCAATGCGGAAACTTCCTGTCTTAAACCTGGACACACGCTCCTTTAACTTTTTGTCATCCCCTTGATAGACCACCTCAGGAATATCTATTTTTTTCTGTTCTTCCATTTTTTAATATATCCTTTCTGAAGATTCTCCCTCATACGCTTTCCGGAATTTCTGCCGCGCCCGATAGATACGGCTTTTCACCACCTCAGGCGTAAACTCCATGATCCGCCCGATCTCCTCATAGGAAAGCTCCTGGAAATCCCGCAGCAGCAGAATCGTCCTTTCCTGCTCGCTCAGGCGCATAAGGCATCGGCGTATTTCCTCTGCCTTTTCCTTTTTCAGAGCCTCTTCCTCCGGCTGGCTGGGATGATGGTCGGGCAGCTGTTCCCACTCCTGCTCCTCCAGAAGGAGGGGCTGTTTCTTTTTGGCATAGCTTAAGAATACATTTCTGGCAATACGGAGTCCCCAGGTGCGCACACTGGCCTCTCCCCTGAATTTATCCAGATGCAGGAACATCCGAAGGAATACCTCCTGGCTCAGATCCTCCGCCAGCGTCGTATCCTTTGTCATATAGACGAGATATCCATAGACAGGATCCCTGCACTCTTCATAAGCCTCTGCGAACCTCATTTTACATCCTTTCCGTCATGCCGCCAAGAGTGGGCAAAGCCCACCTCTTTGGGGCGGCAAAGCCCACCTCTTTGGGGCGGCACAAACCAATCCCATGGAACTTCGTTCCAGGAAGAATGCCCGCCCTTGGCATTCTTCAATGTGAAGCTTGAAATCACTTAACGAGATCCTATGCCGAATGTAATTCGGCACGAGTTTAGTGATTTCCTTCACACTTTCCGTCATGCCGGCGCAGCCGGCACAAACAATCAATGAGAAGAACGCTGCCCTTGCGTTCTTCAGTGTGTAATTTAGAATTTCTTAGCTGGCGTACTTTGACAGCTTAGAAATTCTTTACACACTTTCCTCTCTGTCTGTACAAACCGGCTTTTTAAAGCCCTTCACACTAATAGACTTTTCCCCCGCAAAAAAGTTACGGGAACAGCAGAAATTTTTCTCCAGTCCCCGTATTACAGATGCCTTTATTTTGTAGTCAATCCTCTTTACAACATTTCCCCATAATCACTCCAGAATATCGAAGGGTGTCCCACAGGCCCACGGGCTTCCCACATCGCAGCGGCCATGGTGGTACTGCCGGGATACGACCTGACTTTCTCCCTCCACCACGTCAACCTTAATGCGACTGTCTCCCGCCCCGATACGGCCGTCAAGAAGCGCAATCAATGCTTCGATATCCTGCTCTGCCTGCTGATCCATAAACACTCCTCCCTTCTATCGCCCCATATTCCCATCATTTTAAAACGGCAAATTTACTATCCGGCATTCGGCAAGCATCGCTTTCTTAGCTGAACGGCATGTTCGCGGTCACAGTTCCAGATTACCAAAGAAATCATTTTCCGCCGCTTCCGCCAGTTCACATTCCAGCAGAAAACCTTTCACCTCCGGATCCGCATCCCCCAGTTCCTCTAACAGGAATTTAGGGGAATACCGCTCAAACCCTCCGATCCTCTGCCAGATCCGGAAGTACTTTACATGACTGCCATAACCGGACTCCACATCCCGCATCAGCTCCAGTACCTGCTCCGGCGCCTTTTCCACCAGATATTCCTTCAATATTTTCTCTGTCTGTTCCGATATCCTCTCCGGATACAGCAGCCTCTGAAAAGCGAGGGCAATCTTCTTTTTCTTCTGCCCTGCCATGTGGCCTGCCCTCTGGTCGTCCACATCCTCCACATCAAACCAGCCGATGAATGCAGGCTCGAAATCATGATCATCCGCGCGCATCAAATACTGCACCATAGCCTCGTCATAGCCGACAAGCCACTGCCATTGTCCCTCCGCATTCCCCGCCAGCCGTAGGTCTGACAGATCCCTCCACATATGTTCCATCCCAAGGCGGAATACGGATGCCAGGAAAAAGGACATCCCCTCATATTGACCCTGCACAGCCTCTCCTCCGCGGGTCAGAAGCACCCTCTGCAGCCCGTCACATCCCAGGAACACCTTCTTTCCAAACAGGATCTCCTTCGCGGGAAAAATAATTTCCTTCAATCCCTTCATATGGGCAAATGCCCAGTCTTCCACCTGCTCCAGCGTGTCTGGCAGCTTCAGGCTCTCCACCTGACGGCAGCTCAGGAAAGCCTTCGCCCCGATCACCGTTACAGGCTTACCCGCTATTTCTCCAGGCAATATAACACGTGCGCTGTTTTCTTCATATCTCTCATATCGGTATCCCATACATCCAGTCTACCACACTTTTCAACCTATTTTCCATAAAATCTCATGAAATCCTTTCATAAAATGTATATCCCCCAAAAAATATGATACAATCAATGAAAACTTTCTTGACCTTCCACCTTGTGGAAGGTGTATTGTGACATTGTAAGCAGTACCTGCATTCCATAAATGGCATGCATTCAGGTCATTGGATTGCAACCACACAGATGGAAAAAACCGAAAGGCATGACAGTCATTATGAAGATCAACGAAGTGGAACAGGCCATAGGCATCACCAAAAAAAATATCCGCTTTTATGAGCAGGAGGGTCTGCTGAACCCCTCCCGCAACCTGAGCAACGGTTACAGGGATTACTCGGAGGAGGATCTGGAAACCCTGCGGCAGATCAAGCTGCTCCGTAAGCTGGATATCCCCCTGGAGGAGATCCGCCGGCTGCAGTCAGGAAATCTCACCCTGGAGGACTGTCTCCGAAGGCATCTGATCATTCTGGACAGGAAACAGAAGAATCTGGACGCAAACATCAGCTTCTGCCATAGACTGTTATCCGAAAATGCCGGGCTGAACACCTTGAAGCTACAGGATCTGCTTACAGAAATAGAAGACCTTGAGAAAGGGGGGACTAAATTTATGGATATTCGGAAAGGAGACAAGAAACAGAAGAAAAAAGGCGCCTTGATTGGCGCGGGAGCCGCAATCCTGGTCATGGCAATGCTCCTGGGCATCTTCCTGTGGGCAGTCATCATCGATCCTGCCGGGGCACCGCCTCTGCCAATACTGGCAATATTATTTGCATTTCCCGTTCTCGTCATCATCGGCACACTTGCGGCATTAAAAGAACGTTTCAAAGAAATTGAAGGAGGGGAATTAGATGAAGCTTCTAAATATTGATCATATTCCGGGAAAAGAGATCGAAGCCCTGGGTATTGTAAAAGGAACTGTCGTCCACACGAAAAATGTAGGCAGGGATTTCATGGCTGCCATGAAGACACTGGTGGGCGGTGAACTGGTGGGTTATACCCAGATGCTCAACGAAGCGAGACAAATCGCCGTAAAGCGCATGGTGGAGGAAGCCCAGGAGATGGGTGCCGATGCCGTGGTAAACGTCCGCTATGGCACTTCTTCCGTCATGTCCGGCGCAGCGGAGGTCATCGCTTACGGAACTGCGGTTAAGATCTTATGAACCATACGGATCACAATGGAAATGCCCGGGCGAGTTTGTTCGCCTGGGCATTCTTTTCCTGTTAACCACGCAATTTCCTCAAAGCCTTTGTGTCGATCAGGCAGGTCCCATGCTCCTTGATCGGCGCGGTTTTTTCCTCATCCGCGGTATAAAGGCTGCCAAACTCCATGGCCTGGACACAGGCTCTGCTGAATCGCTCATAAGAGGCATATCCCTTCCTGAGGAACAGAAAGTAATTGCCGTCCATCTCGTAAAGCTCGCTATCCATCCTCAGATTTGTCGGGATTGCAGCGGCATAACTCATCACATTGGCCAAGACGGAGAAAGCGAACACTGCAAAGTCCGGCTTCTGCACCGGGTTCCGTCTGGGCGGTTCAGGCACAGTCTCCCTATTCCCCTCTGACGCACCTACTCCGATCTTATCCCTGGCTCTTTCCAATATCTGTTTCATCTCTTTCAGACACTCGATCAGCTGCTCCCCGTCCCTGAGATCATTATCCTTCTCCGAAAAGGTCAACAGCAGTCCCTGATCCGGAAGCATCATGATCTGCAGGTCAAAAGCGAACCTGGGCGGCTTATAGCCCACCTGCTCCTCCGCCTGCTCAATAATCTCCTGCACGACCTCCCTGGCCTTGTCGCTGCGCAGGATAAAGTCCTTATAATCAATATCATACTCCTCCAGTTCTTCATTAGACAGGAAACACTTTACGGTTCTTTCATCCACTCGTTCAATCTTCATAATACCATCCCCATAGATACGATACGACGGCCGGCTGTCCACGCCATCGGCCTCCCCCTGATGACACAGCCACACCTTCACTTATTAGTTTATGTGTATCTATGATAACATGATATGTCTTTTTTTTCAATTATATATCTTTTCCAGTTTCGATCCCGGATTCATTCCCAGTTACTTTTCCCGCTCCGTGAAAAGTAACCAGTCCCATACCCGCTACTCCGCCTCCCTCAGCCGTTCCACCATCGGTTTCCTTGTCATATACCGGCAGGCGCCCAGGGGAACCGCCGCCCCCAGCAGGGTAAAGACCGGCGCCACTGCCAGGACTGGCATGACCGTAAAACGATAGGTAAAGAACCAAAACATTCCTTCCATCACCTGGGATGCCAGCGGCGCGGACAGAAACGTCAGAAGAAACGCTGCCGCCACAGCTCCCAGTTCATAATAAAGCCCCTCCAGGATCAGCATGGATTTCAACTGCTTATCCGTCATTCCAACAGACTGCAGTACTGCCAGTTCCCGTTTCCGGGACAGAATCCCGGTAATGATCACATTCACAAAGTTCAGCACCCCCACCAGTCCCACAATAAAACTAAGGACACCGCCGCAGATCACATACATACTTCTCAGGGATTCAAATTCTGCCTCAAAGAGCGCTTTGCTTTCATAGGCATACGGAACGCCCGCACTTGCTGTACAGTCCGCCAGATAGCTTTCCATTCGGCTCACAGGACTTTCGTTATTGTATTCCCCGCTCCCTGCTCCACTGTTTCCTTTCGTTTGTGTTCCCTCTGTCTCCTCCATGTCAAACGCATAGTACATAATGGAGTCCATACCCGAATGCTCCTTGAAAGTCTCCGCATTCATAATGTATTCACCGGAAACAAAATAGCGATATCCAAATTCCGCGGGCAGTTCCACAACAGCGGCCACTTCATACTCCACCAGCCTGCCTCCCACGGGGCGGGTCCTGTAAGGATGATTTCCCTGAATGATTTCCTGTTCGGCATAAACCTCCCCCGTATCCGGATTATAATATTCTACATTATCCGCATAGCGGATCAATACCTTATCCCCCGGCTGCGCCGTATGATATGAGTCCAGGTCATCGTGCCGGTCCGGAACCGCTACATAATTCCCCTCGCCATAGATTTTGGATAGATCGCCCTCCAGCACCTCCAGCTGATCCAAGATAAAAGGCTCCATGCCATAGAGCTGCACACTGTCTTCCAAAAGCCCCTGCTCCCTGTTTCCGGAGGCGATCCTGTCCTCCAATACCTGATCCTCCCAGTAATCGTACTTTCTGCGATAGGCCTCTTCCGTAATATACCGATAAGCCATGCCATTCCCGCTCCTGCTGTAAGCGTAGTTTAATCCGTAAGTCCTGCCATCCCCGGCGATTCCTCCCTGTTCCTTCAATTCCGCAATCAGTTCCTCGCTGACCCCCATATTATAATCCCATCTGGATCGAAAATAACTGGCATCCGCAACCAGAAAATCCACTTTCTGATTGCGCAGGTATTTATCCATGTCAAATCCCCTGGCCAAAGTAACCGTAACATTCATAAGTACCAGCGACAGGGAAAGGGAGAGGACAGTGATTACTGTCTTCCCGCGGCTTCTGCCCAGGTTTGCCCACGCCATCTCCGGCAGGGAGGCACCCTTCTTCACACTTCCGGATTTTTCCTTTTTGCCGGAGGAACCGCTTTCCGTGTACCTCACCGCTTCCACAGGGGAAACGGACGCCGCCATTTTCCCCGGCTTCCTACAGGACACAGAGACCGTAAACAGGGAAAACAGGGAGGATCCGATGAAGATCCAAATATTTGCAGACACCTGATTCCTTACCCCGTTCAGTTCATTGATCACAATACCTGTGAGCCCGCAGCCCACCAGCCATCCCAGAAGGAGCCCCAGGGGAATCCCTGCCACGGACAGGCACAGGGCCTGCTGCCGCACCATCCTTTTCAATTGGCGTCCCGTAGTGCCAATGGTCTTCAGCATACCATAGAAGCGGATATCATTTGTCACGGAAATACGGAACACATTATAAATAATCAGGTATCCCGTAAAGACAATCAAAGCAAACATTGCCAGCATCGCCAGTACAAACAGGATATCTATTTGTTCCAGCATCTCATGGGACATATAACCCCAGTTCACTCCTATGGGAATATAATTGTCCGCATTTCTGTCCTCCCCCTGATATCCGTGACGTTCTAAAATCGTCAACATTTTGTCCGGGATACGGGAGGCATTGCTCAGCATGATATCCATATTCCATCTGCCCGTCATCCCGTCCACAGGAGTAATCCCGTATTCTTCAAAGATCTCCTCCGCACGGCTGAGCGGTATCAGCACATGGTCAGCCATACTCACAGGGTCATATTCCCAATAGCCGGAGAGCACAAAGGATTCCGTGACCTCCGTGCCGTCCACATCAAAGGTCATGGCAAATTCCGTGCCGATCACCGGCTCCACCCCCAGCAGGGACAGAACCATGGTATCCGTGGCAGCTTCATTGGTTCCTTCCCCGGGATAATCTCCCTCCACAGGTTCCAGAAACATCCAGTCCGCGGTATTGGGGGCACAGTAACTGATCTCCACCTGGTGCTTACGGAAGGATTCCCCCTGTGCCATACCCACGATACGCCGCAGCCCATATTCCTTAATATCTCTGTCAGCGGAAAACTCCTGCACCTGCTCCTCCGTCAGATACTTCAATTCACCATGGGAATAAGTACCTACCTGACGAAAATTCTGTGCCTCATAGCCCTCCTTCACGGACAGCAAAATGGTAAAAAGCGCCGTGAACAGTACAGTCGTCAGCGCGATTGCCACGATTGACACCAAATTCTTAAGCCTTCCCGCTTTCATGGTCTCAAAGCCGATCCTGCGGATCACCTTTCTATTCGCAACCTTTATCATCTCGCATCCCCCTCCTGTGCCAGGGACGCGCCCCGTACCACCCGGCCGTCCTCAATCCGTATGATCCTGTCCGCCAGCTGGGCGATCTCCTCATTATGTGTGATCATCATGATGGTCTGGCCAAACTTCCGCCCCGTGATTTTCAACAGTCCCAGCACATCCTGGCTGGTTCTGGAATCCAGATTTCCGGTGGGCTCATCCGCCAGGACAATGGCGGGCTTTGACGCCAGCGCCCTGGCGATCGCCACCCTCTGCTGCTGTCCGCCGGAGAGGTTATTGGGAAGATTGCGCAGCTTTTCCTTTAACCCCAGCGTTTCAATAAGATTGTCAATATACGCCCGATCCGGTTCCTTCCCGTCCAGCTGTACCGGGAGCACAATATTTTCGTACACATTCAGCACCGGTACCAGATTGTAATTCTGGAATACGAAGCCTATCTTCCTGCGCCGGAAAATGGTCAGTTCTTCCTCCTTCAGGGAAAAGATATCCTTGCCGTCCACATATACTTTTCCTTCCGTGGGTCTGTCCAGACCTCCCAGCATATGAAGCAGTGTGGATTTCCCGCTGCCGGACGTCCCTACCACCGCCACAAATTCTCCTTTTTCCACACAGATGGAAACGCCGTCCAGGGCATGGACTTCACTCTCTCCTTTCCCGTATTTTTTCCTGAGATTGTCTGTTGACAGAATCGCCATACCGTTTCCCCTTTTCCGTATCATATATTATGCAATTGCCGAATCTGCTTCTTATCTTATTTTGCCATGGGATTCTTTCAGGATTCTTTCCGAAAAAGAAATAAAATCTTACACTTTTGATAGAATTAAGCTATTTACAGATCATTACTTGTCATAGACTGGGACATGTACAGCCCGAACCATCACACACCTGATTGATAACCACCTCAATCTCGTCCAGATTATCTGTATCTACAATGGCCCAGAATACTCTTTTGAGATTTTTCCCTTTTAAGACTTCAGGAGCTACGGCGGAATAACTTCCAAATTCCCGGATCAGCTTCTCACGGAGCTCCTTGACCTTATTGCCCTTCTCCCTGCCCTCATATGGTGCAAGCGCCAGCTTCTCCTCCAGTTCAAGGGATTTTCTCAGCTTACCCCAGCTGCGCTCCTGGAAAGCAGATCATACATCAGCCTGATCATCGCCGCTCCGCACGCAACTGCCTGCGGTGTAAATTCCACCTTACTGTTTAAGTAAAGCCCCTTGAAGTCATTGATATATTTTTTTAACTCCACATCCTCGCCGCTGTCCGCCATAGAATAACGGTAAAGCTGTCTGCGCACATCCACAATGACAGCTTCCAGATGATACGTCTCACCCGGCTTCCTGTCCCGCCATTCCTGTTCCACACGTTTAAGGTATTTCCCATAAACCTCATTTACATCCAGTTTGTCCAGACAGTGCTTCGTAATCATCATCACATCATAGAACTGCTTGACCTGTTCGTCCATGCGGTCATTCTGTACGCCTATGGTCTCATTGCCTATAGTGGTCAGCTTATCCGCAAACAGACTGCTGACCGGAAGGATCTGATATTTCCATTTACTGTCCACCGCAAAAATGTTTTCCCCCGTTTTCCTTGTGAACTCCCACCTTTCCGGTTCTATGATAAATTCTATTTTTAATTCCTGAACCTCATGGGATTTCTCCGGCATATGCCCATCCCTGCCGGCCAGCACGGATGGAATATCCACAAAATATGTATGCAATGGAAGATGAGTCCTTGGATTTCTGGGAACATGTTCCCTAAATTTAAACAGTTGACCTGTTCCCAGCTTCTCCTCAATCTTCCCCAACACGGCCTCCACCTCAGCCTTTGTTCCGCAAAAGACCATATCGATATCAACACTCGTCCTCTGTGCTTCCCTGGGCAGATAAAACTGTGTGGCGGCTCCGCCCTTTAACACGACCCTGTCTCCCAGCAGTTCCTGTATCTGTAAGTATAATTCCAGGTCCCACAGGAACAATTCCAGTCGGGCCATATTTTTAAACCCAAACAGCTTCATCCTTTCATCAAGGGTTTCCCTCTTGAATGCCCTCTGGTCATGAAATAGTTTCGTATAATCCACCCTATTCCTCCTTCCGTAAAATATCCACAAACATCATTGCCTGTTCCGTAATGAATTTTGACTCCGCTATAAAACGGATATCGTACTGTATGCTTCTCTTTTCCGCCGCCCTGATCATCCTTTTCCTGTCAATGTTCCCCAGGCGCACTAAATTCCGGTATATTCTGACCAGCTCCTGCAGTGCCAAGGGATAACCATTCCTGGTTACCGCAAAGTACAGATCCACAAATGCCTTTTCCGTCGTGGCAATATTATCTTCACAGAAATCAAAGTTTTCCGTCACATACAATACCACCTGCGTTTTCCCGTCTCCCGACAAAAAATTGGCCTCATACTGTTCCTTCAATTTCACCGGTTCAATGACCTGAAAACCTGCCCCGCCCAGGACATGTTCCATTTCCTCCCTGGCTGCCTTCTCCGCAAACAGGATCAAAGGATACTGTTCCGGCACATGCTGCATATATTTCAGCAATATATCCACTCCCGAGATATAATAATTAAAACCCGCCTCATCCAGCAGCACAGCAGCATCCTGTGCCGCCGCAAATAATACCGCTTTATTTTTACCCTTCCATTCGTTAATGGTATAAACACCTTTTCTGATCCTGTTGATATACCCTTTTTCCACCAGCTTACATAAATACCAATATATCGTGGCATTTTTCATCTTCGGGAAAAGATTTTTAATATCCTCGGAATAAAAGGTAATCTGTCCTTCCAGTTCCTGTTCAATCCTGTTATACATTTTTTCCAGCGCGGAAGTCCGTTCCAATATTTTCACCTCCCTTCAGCATGATTGTATCATAAATATTTTTCTTTTTCAAAGGAAAAATCGCAAAAGTTATATTTGCGTCTATTTTTTTGAAATTAGTATTTTTGGTGGTATTTTCATGAGTTTTTTGACTTTTCAAAGAAATAGCCGCAAATTATAAATTTGCGGCTATTTCTTTGAAATTAAATACACTGAGAAAACGCTTCCCCCGCCGGGCCGTGAGGAAACCTTAATATATCCGCCTTCTTTGGACAGGATTTCCCTGGCAAGATACAACCCTATTCCCACCCCGTCGCTGCCTCCCGCGGCCATGCCGCGGTAAAAACGGGAGAAAATCTTTGTCTGCTCTTCCTCAGGGATTCCCGCCCCTGTGTCCCTGACCTGGATACTACAGAAAAGTTCAAAAGGGCATATGCCCATGGTTACGCTGCCCTGATCCGTGTATTTTATCGCGTTATCCACAATATTGGCGACCGCCTCTTCCGTCCATTTCGCGTCAAAGACAGCCTGATAACCTTCTTCCGATTCCTCCAGGATCAGTTCCAGACCCTTTTCCTCCGCCCTGGGACGCATCTGCAGGTATACCCTCCGCAACAGTTCATTGACAGATCCCGTCTCAGGATGCAAAACCAGGATTCCTGTTTCCAGGCGCGACATCCTGACCAGCGCGGAAATCAGGAAGTTCAGCTTCTGCGCCTGCTCTTTCACCGACAATGCATACTCCCCTGCCATCCGGGGAAGATCCTGTTCCAGCAGTAATTCCGAATAGAGCAGGAGATTGGCAATAGGTGTTTTCGTCTGATGGGAAATGTCGGCGATCAGTGTCTTGATCTTTTCCTTTTCCTCCGCCTGCCGCTTCACCGCCAGTTCCGTTGCGGACAGATAAGCCGCCCACCTGGCTTCCAGCGCAGACAGCATGGTTTCATCATAGCGCCGCTCCTCGAATACGCCTTCCACGGCATCGGAAAGCATCTGGTCCAATACACGGTACATGCGCCGCTCCTTATGCCGGCAGAAAAGGACTGCACCAGCTGCCGTCAATGCCGCAAGAGAGCATCCCACACAAATGATAATTCCCGCCACCCTGTCCATAAGGCTTCTGTCACTCCTTTACCCAGATATATCCCACACCATACACTGTTTTAATATAGGGACGAGCCGACAGCTTGTCCCTCAGCCGGTTTACCGCCACCGATAACGCGTTTTCATCCACATATTCCGCACCGTCCGACCAGACCCTGTCGATCAGCATACTCCTGCCCAATGTGATTCCCCTGTTTACGACAAAATACCGGAGAAGCTTCTGCTCCGTCTTGCTGAGTTCCACCGCCCGGCCGTTTACCCGGAAAAGCATTTTTACAAAATCAAAGTCATACTGGCCAAACACAACGCGTTCCCCGCTTTTCCCGCCGCTTCCGGCATCCGCACTGCCAGACGTTCCGGGACATACCTTCCCCGGCTTATCCGCCGGTTGATCCGCCAGCGTTTCCGTACCTGGCCCTCCTGCTTCCCCTCTCATCCCCCTACTGCCTTTTCCGGCGTCTACTTCCCGCCGCCTCCGCAATGCTGCTGCCACCCTGGCGCGCAATATCGCCAGACTGAAAGGCTTTGTGATATAATCCTCCGCCCCCTGTTCCAGCCCCGCCACAATATCCATTTCCATATCGTTGGCCGTCAACATGATCACAGGAATGTCATAGCTTTCCTTTACCTTTTTCAGAAAATCGAGCCCGCTTCCGTCGGGAAGATTTACATCCAGCAATAGCAGCGGCAACCTGTCATTTTCCCGGTGCCACTCCTCCAGACGCCTGCCCGCTTCTTCCAGCGTACCGCAGTTCTCCGCCCGTATCTCTGATGACTCCAACGCACGGCAGAGTCCTTTCGCCAGTGAAATGTCATCCTCCACGATCAATATTTGTTCCACCGTGACCCTCCTTTCACATCCGGCGCTTCGGTACTCCTTCCACCGGGGCAGTTCCTTATTCCCTCAGGGTAACAGTTCAGGCTTTCCAGCTTACGACGCAGCATTTCCAGTTCTTCCATCATAATGCAATGAGGAATCCTGTTCTGCCGTACAAGTTCCACACATTCTTTAAAATCGAACCACTCCACCTTTTCCACTTCCTCTTCCTGCAGCACAAAATCCCCCGGCTCCCGATCCAGCCACAAGAGATAGACATTGCTTACCTGATTATCAATAAACGGTTTCCCATAGAACGTTTCCTCATAATAGATATACCTGGTCCCGCAATACTGTAGTTCGGACTTCTTCGCCTCCACCCCCAGTTCCTCCCGAAGTTCCCTTACTGCCGAGGACATATAATCCACCCCCGACGGAATATGTCCCGCACTGGAAATGTCATAGCAGCCAGGAAAAGAGTCCTTCCCGCTACTGCGCTTCTGTAGCAATACTTCCACCCTGCCTGCGTGCCTGCGGAACAGCCATACGTGGGAAGACCTGTGACGGATTCCCTCCCTGTGGGCCTTTTCCCGCTCCACAGTCTGTCCTGTGGGACTTCCCTTTTCATCCACGATATCCAGTAATTCCATCCAAACTGCCTCCTGACCGTAAAAAACTGTCTCTCTAATCGCTGCTGCCCTCCCGCTCCTTATTATAACAAACATCTTACGTTTTTGCATCTTTTTGGCAGTCCTTACACGTTTTGGGGATTTATCCGTTATTCGTCTTGCATCCCATGTTCGCTATTGTTGTAATATACCTGCATAACTCCTCAGTATTTATTCAGATATAGTATTATAATTTCTATATAAAATAATCCAGCACAATGTACTCAGACGGTTTGCCGTATTGTCCGGGGCAAGGCGTGTGGGGAAGGCAGAAGCAGACGGGCAAAACGGAAGAATGTAATCCTCAATCCGTCCCCCGCCGCTCCATATAGGCTGTCAGCCCGATGATCAGCGCCATATCGATCACGATCACCACCACAATGGAACTCATGCCGTAAAAAATCCCCGCGCTCTCCGCGATCCTGCCGATCACCGAGGGCATCAGAATAGAGCCGAAGCCGGCCATGGTCAGCATGAAGCTCCAGGACAGGGGATACTTCTGGATCAGCTTTCCCGCAAAGGACACCGTGGTGGGATAAATCCCCGCCATACTAAATCCAAAGCCCATAATGCCAATGACGATCTGGGGAGTTGTCCTCCCGGTGATCAGCACCACGAAGAACAGTATCAGTCCCACGCCCATCACACGCAGCAACTTTGTCTTGTCCAGCCTGGTGGAAAGATACGCCGTGGACAGCCTGCCCGCCAGTATCATGACCCATTGGACGCTTGCCATGACCTGGGACAAAGATGCGTTTAACAGCCCCGTATCTTTAAAATAGGTGACCAGCCAGCCAATCACCCCCTGCTCCACGCAGAGATAGAAAAACAATGTGGCTGTGCACAGGAAGAACATGGGCTCCTTCCAGAAACCCATTAACCCCTGGCCTTCTCTGTTTCCGGTTCTTTCTTTTCCATTTTCTTCCGTTCCGTTCTTTCCACTTTCATCCCCTGCTTTCCTGTCCCCTGTATTTCCGTTCCTAACATCTCTGTTCTTTGTATTTCCGTCCCCTACATTTCTGTTCCTCGTATTTCCGTCCCCTACATTTCTGTTCCTCGTATTTCCATCCCCTGCATTTCTGTCCTCTCCCTTCTTTTCTTCTCCACTTCCTCCCGCTTTATTCCTATATTCTTTTCCCATTTTCTGCGGCTTCCGCACCTCATCCACAGGCATCACACTGTAAAGAACCCAACTCAATATCCCCATGACCAACATAAAACCACATGCCATCTGCCAGCGGTCAGCGGAATCCGCCGTCAGCACAGTCAGCAAGATCGGGAAAAGAAAAGCGCCTATGGAAAACATGGCATGGAGACCGTTCAGGATCCATGCCTGTCCGGGCGCCAGATTGTTAATCGTCACATTACTGAAATTGCTGGTAGCACCCCTGGCCATTCCTGTCAGCAGGAAAGCCGCCACCAGCCAGCCCCCGTTTCCACCCAGGAGGATCAACAGATAGGAAAGGGCATAGCAGGCGTTAAACAGCAGGATGCTGCTCTTTCTCCCGATCTTCACCGCCAGCGCCCCTGCAAAAAAGCTGGAAATCAGGTTTCCCACAGAATGTAGACTCACCAGCAGCCCGCAGAACGTATATTCCAATCCCCTGGCATCCCTGATAAACGGCAGGAGCGACCCGACGGACAGGGCCAGCATACCGTTCAGCATAAAGGTAACATAACTGAAAAGAAACTGCTGCTTTTTACGTTGATCGTTCAAAAATTCCATACAATTTATTACTCCTTTTTCGTGGCGGATATATGATATTCCACGCCCAACTGGTCCATCAGATCCACATTTACCATGTTTAAAACGCTATACTCCGGAAAGCTATTTTACCAGAATCCATTTCAGCTGGCAATAATGCCACTCGGGCGAATTCAGGCAAATTCCCTGTTTTATTTCTTCCCTGACTCTGCTATAATGATTTATTGGGAAGGTCTACTAATCAGGGAGGATTTGAGCAATGTCAGATTTGTATAACAGCATGGATGCTATGAAACGCAGTATCAGGAACAAGGCGCAAAAAAGAAGGAAAAGAGACCGATTACAGCGGCTGGCCGCTTTTGTCCTCTGCATGGCGCTTTTCGCAAATACGATTCCCATGGATGTCCTGGCCGCCCAGGACGATGTGTTATCGCAGACCGATGTACTTTTATTGGAAGAAAATACGCAAGATTCGGCGACTTCCCTCGGGGACACCGCCGACGGGATTTTTGACGGAGAAGCAGACGGCGAAGTCATGGATTCTGGCAGTGCACCCATGAACAGTAAAAGCTGTGCGAATGGCCGCATTCTTCCGTATGGCACTGCAAGCGTCAGCATGTCCGACCCGGGACTGGCATCTGGCACGATGATGGCTGCGCCCGCCGCTGCATCCGGCGAGCAGTTAAGCCTGGATGTGGCATGGCCATCCGGTTACAACGAATCCAACAATACACTGTCTTTAAGCAAGGGACCAATGTCCTTTACCATTACCCCCACTTTGAGCGGGTCTACCGTCGATAACCCTATCCTGAAAATAACCCTGCCTTCCTGTATGCGTTTTACGGATTATCCACGGAACGGCTCTTTTCAGTCAGTCTCCCTACAAGGCAATGTTTTAACCTACACACTCATACCTAAGACAGCCGGATGCCATATTGATGGCATCCAGGCAGAAATACCAGACGGCTTCAAAGTGGAAAACGGGGCAACATATTCCATAGAAGCCAGCTATTATGACGGATCCGAGTTTCTTAATTTGAAAGAGACCAAATCCTTTAAAGCAAGTCTTCCCATCGGAAGCGTCACTATCGGCGGCAAAAATGAGTTTTCCGAAGTATTGCAGGAAGACGGAGGCATCCATTTTGTCGGTCCTTACAGTCTGTCTATTAATGCACAAAACCACGCGCCTTATTCCGCCTTTCAGGTAACCGTGCCGCTTCCTGAAAATGCCAGACCGTATCTGGGAAAAACAGATGCTTTGGAAGACGGACAGAGCAGAAAACTTACATCAAGCGATGGATGGGGAGCGTTTACAGTCACTTATGACAGCCAACAGAATACCTTGTTTTTTTCTGATATTGAAAGCGACGACTTCTTGAGCGGCAAGGTCTCCTTTTTTTCCCTTGAACCACAGGGTAATGAATTCTACCTTTGTTTTACAGATCCGGAAGCCAGAACCTATAAATCGCCCTCTTTACCCAGGGTCAACTGTACGATAAACGGCAAGGAATATACCCCGAGAACATCTTCGTCCATCACACAAGTGACTTTTATAGAGCCAACAGAATGGACAGAAGTGCGCCCTAATGATGCAGGCGATAAGTGGGAAGACATCCTGGCCCTGAGATACGGTGAATTTGAATATAATACCCGGCCCTATATCAGGGGAATCTATGCTTCTCCCGAAACACATGTTGTCTACGATTCCCTGAAAATGACCGTGCCGCTTCCGGAAGGAGCCGTGCCTGTCTTTGGCGCCGGGGATTCTTTCGAGCCCCTGAAGGCGGGAGAGACTTACAACATCAACGAAAATGACGATGACAGAAAATTCCAGGTAACCTATTTAAAAGGCCAGACCTTTTCTGTGGAGGGAGATACAGAAGAGCACATTGCGGATATGTTAGTCTATGAAATACCTTCCGGAAATTCGTTCCTGCGTTCCGGATCCCAGGAATTTTCTTTTTCTGGAGACAAGACGCTTTATCTGCACTTCACCATCCCAGACCTTCAGGAAGCAGACTACAAGTCGGCGGCTTCGCCCCAGATAGAGGTGACACGGCGAAATTCTGCCCCCGAAATTATCTACCCTCATAACAACGGACGCTACCTTACGACTGTTACCGCTATTGCACCACCCCAAGATATCGAAGTCCTTATGTCATTTTTTTTCAATGACAAGCTGCCTGATTCTCCCAAAACGGGCTGGTCAGATACCATTACGCTGCGATCCCGTCAACCCATGGATTACGATACTACGAAGAGTTATGACAGAAGTATTTGTACCCAGGAAAATTTCTCTTCGTCTTTCCGCTATCCCTTGGACTGGATACGCATGACAGTACTCCTTCCCGCCGAAGCCACGCCAGGTTTTGGAAACAGCGCTTATTTCCAGCCTCTTGAAAATGGGGTAACCTATGAGAGAGAATCATCTGACGGAAAATGGAAAGTTACCTATCAGGAAAATTATGAATATACCATCGACTCTGCCAACCACACCGCAAAGGCATTGATATACGAACTGGATTCCTCCTATTCAACCGCGGGTATTCTGGTCAACAGCGACACCAGTTGCAAATCCCACAGTTTTACGTTTAACGGAAAACGCAACGGGGAATCGCTTTACCTGCGCTTTAATGATGTGGCGGAGCCTATCATTTACCGCAGCACCGCCTCCCCCAGACTGGAATATCAGATTGGCGGGAAATCATATGTTGCTTCAGATTTCTCCCAGACGGATTCCGATACTGTAGTGACCTTTGTCAATCCGAATATTGAATGGAGTAAGCTTTATCCCCGTTTCAAAATCAGCCAGACGCTTTCCGGCTATGAAGCGAATGCCATATTGCCGGAATCAAATAAGGAGTTATATGGTTACCTCCATAATACTACGGGGTACCCCTTAAAAAACATTGTGGTATCTTACACCTTTGACGACGGTCTGAATGTGGATCAGCTGGTGTTTGATCCAGAGGGCCACGGGGCCCCCTCAAGTGCCAAAATCGTTTATACAACCAGAAGGAACAGTGCCGTACAGGAAAAAGAACTAAATACCGCTGACAATACACTTACCCTGGAAGCCGGCGACGCATTCCTAACGGCAAGGATTACCTACGATTCCTTAAATATCAGTTCCGCCGATGGCGCAAAAGTTTTGACTGCAAGCGTGCACAATTATGAGGCAAAGGACGAGACTGAGCCCCGCCTGGTCACAGCAGAGATCCTATCCGCGGACAGCGACTATGGCAGCGGCAATCCAAAGACGACCAGTTCTTATCCCCTTTATTTAAAAACCGTTTTTGATTACCTCAATATTTCATCGAAAACAGAACCTGATCCACTGTGGATCGAAAAGAACTTTGCAGATATCACCCCCCTTACGGTCACTGTCACGACTGCCCGCTACAATGCCGCCGGAACGGTTCGTCTGGAATATCCGAACCTGGAGCTTTACCTCCGTATGCCGAAGGGGTATATGCTGACGGGTTACAGGTCTCCGTCAGGAGGCAGTTACACGGTGACCGACCATGTTCTGGAGGACGGGGATACTTTGTATTGTCTCAAGTACACGGATAACCTCCCCCACCCAGGCGGCGATCATGTATTCTCCTTCCGTATAGGACCGGATGCGGACATTTCCGTCTCGTCAGCCCTCCTGCCCAAAGCGATTTATGCTGCAATAGGCGGAAATTCAAGGTTTCAGTTTGACCGTTTCCAGACCAAAACAGAGACGGAACTGGGACTGGATGTGAACGGGGACGGCGACATGGAAGACAGCTTTTTACCCTGCCCAGGTAATCAGGTCACAATTCGCAAAAGACCTGGCGTCGACCTGATATTCATCGGTGGGTACCTTTCTGCGGAAGGACAATCTGAAATGGACTACAATAAAACATACAGAATCGCTTCCAAAGGAAACTATCACTTTACCATCCACAATGATCCGGGATCGAAGGATTCCATATCAGATGGGACTGTCCATATCATCCTTCCCGAAAAAGGAGATACCTTTTCTTACCAGGGAACACATACTGCGCAATACAGCGTACTGCTGACAGGCCCGGTCAGGCTGCAGGGCGGATTTATGGAGGCTTCCTCCATCCGTTACAGTGCAGACGGAAGCAACTGGCTCACAGAGGGAGAAGTGGAGGACTATTCCTGTATTTCCCACATCAGGATTGAAACCGCTGGGGATCATACCCTAAATGCTGCGGACAGGGCAACCGTAGAATTACCTTTCAGCATAGATCCAGGCGAAGGAACGATCAATCCCGGCAGCAAAACATTTATTGCCGTGGAAATGGAGTATCTTCTTAAAGACGAAAAGCTGCCCGCATACGCATTCAGTGAATTGACGATAATGCCTGCCACCTTCAGCGGTACGATTTTTCATGATAAGAACTGGAACGGAAAACAGGACGAGGACGAATTGACAGATAACAGGTTCACGCTCACCCTCTATTCCGGAGCAGAAGCAGCCGGGACACCGCTTCAGAATATGTTTCCTACAAATAGCAGCGGCAATTACAGTTTTCAAATGTCCCAGCCAGGGACTTATACCCTGCATGTGAACAAGGACGAAAACGAACAATATGGCGACAGCGATTATTTTGACGAAAATGGGAACTATACTTTCACCATAGACAGAGATTCCCCGACGCCAGCATCCAGTAACCTGAATATGGGCATTTTGACTCTGGATCCATCGAAACTGATCAGTCCGGTTTATCGGGTACGTCCGGCTTCCCCCGACGGGCAGGATGGCTGGTATGTTACCCTGCCCCAGGTCACCCTTGTGCCAAGGGTTTCCTCCCCCGATGTCAATACCATGTTCTGGCATGACGGGGAAACTGCACAAAAACTGACGCCGGCTACATTCCCGTCCGTAACCGAAACAGGTACTTACGCCTTCAAGGCATACAACGAAATGGTTTCAGCCGCCGGGGCAGCACCAGTCAGATCTGACACTGCGTCGCTGGATCTTAAGGTGGATGTGGATGTGCCTGTCATAAAGGATGGCTTTTCCTGTTCCATCGCCGATGGAAGCAATATAAACGCTGCGGGCAACTTTTTGCCCTTTGGCAATTTCTTCAACCGGTCCGTACAGATCACTGTCACGGCGGAGGATGTGGGAAGCGGCATAGATTCATTGTATTATACGCTGCCCGGAGGGCAGATGCAGTCCGTAAAGCCGGATAGTGACGGATATTTACGCTTTAATATCCCCATGGATACGGCAGGCAAAATTACCTATTACGTGGAAGACCGCGCAGGAAACAAGAGTGAAACAATTGCCTTAAAGAAAGAAAATGGCTCCGAATGGTGGGAGATCGAAGACCGGCCTCCCGTATGGGAACCCATTGTGCTGACAGACATAAACGGCAGTGCGGGCGTCCTGGGAGCAGACGGTAATGTATGGTTTGCAGCGTCCGTCAACGCTTCCGCACAGGTGATAGATGAGGACAGCGGACTTGCGCACATTACCAGCCGCATCAATGAGACACCCGCAGCAGTTCTTACCCTGAACGGGAATGGAAAACAGGCTGCCTTTCCCTTTACCACCACAGTGGAAACAGAAGGAAGAATCCTTTTGCAGGCAGAAGCGGAGGACAACGCTACAAACACTGCCGCGACCCAGACCACTTTCGGGATTGACAGGACAGCGCCGGTCATTGTGCTGGAAAACAAGTTCCTGGCCATGACACAGGGAGAACAGCTGCTTGTCCTGGCATCGGAAGAACAGCTTCCCGCATTGGCATCGGAAGAGCAGCTTTCTGTCACGACACCGGAAGAACCGCTGCCTGCCCTGGCATCAAAGGATATCGGCGCACTGGCAGATGACACCCCCATTGCCACGGTCCTGGTCAGGGATACGGGCAGCGGCGTGGATCCGGACAGCATCCGCGTCATGTGGCAGGGACAGGAAATAGATTTCCAGGTCACTCCGGCCCCGGCCGAGGGTGGATATCGGCTGACTTTCCCCATGGTGGAACTGGCCTATACGGACAGCGGCGATGCATATCTCATATCGGCAAAGGATTATACCGGCTGGAGCGCGGAACTACCGATTACCCGTTATCAGGAACAGATCATCTACGTGGCCGCCGATACCGGAAGCGACGTAACAGGGGACGGAAGCAGGACCTATCCTGTCCAGACACTGGAAGCCGCCCTGGAGCGTGTCCGTCCTGGCGGAATGATTGTCCTTCTGGAAAACTACAACGGCACAGCCTATGTGAATCTGGACGTGACCCTGGATTTGAACGGGAAAGTGCTCCACAGTGATGTTCCGGGAAGCGCCATCACCGTTGGCCCCGCAGGCAGCCTGACCATAATGGATTCCAATGGCCTGGCATCCGCAGCCGAGGGCTTTGGAAGGGATCCGGAATCGGAGGGTGAAATCTTCGGAGGCATTCCGGGAGATCCTGCATTTACATTGGAAGGAGGTTCCCTGACCCTGACAGACGGCACCATATACTGCGGTTATACAGGGGACGGCTCCGTTCAGGTCCTGGATGACGCGCGGATGATGTATCTGCTGACGTATCTGAATGGGGGGGGCACTGGCGAAGCCCCGGGCCTTCATTATATTGAGGAGCATACGACCGATGCATTAAAACAGAATACCTTCAGCCGTGAGGGGTATACTTTCCGTGGATGGCTGTATGAAGACCAGCTTTATGACCCGGGGCAGGAAATCCTGATGCCCGACAGAAATATAGTAACCCTGGCAAAGTGGGCAAAAAAGGATGGCGTCCCGGAGGAGACAGCGGAGGAAACAGAGGAAAACAGAACCCTGGATTCCGTGCCTAAAACAGGCAACGGGCAAAACAGGCAAGGCGGCCACAGCAGCACACCGCACACAGACAATCGTATGGAGCTCTACATTAAGGTAAGGAAGAAAGAGGATGAGCAAAATACAGAGAACTAAGGGATCCGGCAGACTCAGTGAAAGGCAGCTGCAGTTTATCGGAAAAATAGCAGCCACCGGAAGAAGGCATCCCCAAACAAGAGGATTCTATGTATTTCTTCTCGTGGGAACACTATTATTATTTTACTTCCTGTCGTTCTGTAAGAAAAACGCATTCCTGCTGTCCGCCAGTGTGTGTATCGTCCTGTTCGTGGTTCTGTTCTATATCAGTATGACGCTGACAGGTGAACCAGAGACTCCTGACCGGGATTTACGGACACTGTACCGGCAGCAGAAAATGTTTATTGCGCTGAAGGATGAGTCATATACGGATTCGTCTTCGGGAGAGCAGGAAGAAGCCTTTATCGCTGCCCTCATGGAAGAAAACCCGGATACCGTGGGGTGGCTGAGTATTCCCGGGACAGAGATTGACTATCCTGTCATGCAGACCCCGGAAGATGAAAATTACTACTTGTACAGGGATTTTGAAGGAAATGAAAACCAGAACGGAAGTCTGCTGGTATCCGCAGGATGTGACATTGAGGACGAAAATACGAATTGGATCATCCATGGACACAACATGAAGTCCGGCGCAATGTTTGGCAGTCTGCCCAATTACAGCCAGAAAAGCTATATGAAAGACCACCGCCTGATCTACCTGGACACCCTGGATGGCCGGCGGACTTACGAGGTCATTGCCGTATTTGAGTCACAGGTTTACTATGAAACTGACCATGTTTTCAAATACTATCATTGCTACAGCATAGAAAGCTGGGAAGAATTTGACAGCTTTTACACGAATATCAAACGGCTTTCCCTGTATGACACCGGCGTTGACGCCGTATACGGCGACCACTTCCTGACCCTCTCCACCTGTTCCTACCACACGGAAAACGGCCGGTTTGTGGTGGTGGCAAAAGAACTATACTGAAGACGAAGAGACCATGCGGATACCTGTCACCGTATCCCATGGCCTTTTCTAATCTTGCATAATCTAATCTTATCTTTTAGATTTCTGCCGTATTCTGTTTCCGCTGTTTTCTATTTCAGCCATACTCCACTTCAGCTGTGTTCCATTTCAGCCGTGCTCTATTTCTGCCGTGCTCCATTTCCGCTGCGCTCTATTTCAGCCGTATTTCATTTCTGCTGTCTTTCATTTCTGCTGTCTTTCATTTCTGCTGTCTTTCATTTCTGCTGTCTTTCATT
>CAOKWI010000068.1 GCA_948473115.1 uncultured Lachnospiraceae bacterium
CAGATGCCCGGGGCTTACGGGCCAAGGGTCAGAGCAGAGAGACAAAAGGGACTTGTTTCCCTGCCGATCTGAACGGTCGGCAAAAAACAAAAGCCTCATGAACGCCGCCAGTAACCGGGCAAGGCCCGGCGAGAGCCGTGCCGCATGAAAATTTGAATAACTATGGGGAACGGGTCGTAGCTTCCTTTGCGCGGCGGCTCCTGGAACAATGGAGTCGGGGCGGGCGTGTTCGCGCTTAATGTGAATGACGCGCGCGCGAACAGTAACCCGAACATTGGTTTCCGCGCCGCTTTTCTCTCATTGCCAGATGCCCGGGGCTTACGGGCTAAGGGTCAGAGCAGAGAGACAAAAGGGACTTGTTTCCCTGCCGATCTGAACGGTCGGCAAAAAACAAAAGCCTCATGAACGCCGCCAGTAACCGGGAAAAATCCCGGCGAGAGCCGCGCCGCATGAAAAATTGAATAGTTATGGGGGGCAGGTCGGCGCTTCCTTTGCGCGGCGGCTCCTATTGGGACAACCAGGGCAGGGCGGGCGTGTTCGCGCTCAACTTCAATGAATCGCGCGCGAACTCGAATGCTGACATTGGTTTCCGCGCCGCTTTTCTCTCATTGTCAGATGCCCGGGGCTTACGGGCCAAGGGTCAGAACAGAGAGACAAAAGGGACTTGCCTCCCTGCCGGTCTGAATGGCTGGCAAAAAATAAAAACCTCATGGATACCGCCAGTAGCCGGGCAGAGGCCCGGCGAGAGCCGTAACACATGACCTTTTGGAGCATTTATGAGATCAATCAAGAATATCAAGGAAAGAGTCACCGATTTTGGAAACCTCCGGGATGCCTATTTCCACGCCAGGCGCAATAAACGCTTTCGGAATGAGGTCTTAGAGTTTTCGGCCAACCTGGAGGACAATCTGCATGATCTCCAGAAGGCGCTGAGAGATCAGACCTATGTGCCGGGGCCGTACAAGAAAAAGGTCATCCACGACCCGGTAGACCGGCTTATCATGTGGCAGGCGTTTATCCACCGCGTGGTACAGTGGGCAGTTTACCAGGTGATCAACCCGGAATTTGTGAAAGGCTACATAGAGGACTCTTATGCCTGCATCAAGGGCCGGGGGTCGGATGCGGCGGCACAGCGTCTGTTCTACTTCATGCAGCAGGCCGGACGAAAAGACCAGCGGGCAGCAAAGGACGAAAAAGGGCGTCCCCTTTCCAGGCACTATGTGATGAAGCTGGACACCAGCAAATTCTTTTACAGAATCGACCACCAGGTTTCTCTCGATCTGATCGGGAAAAAGTGCAACTACGACCCCTGGATTATGTGGCTCATGGACTTGTTTGTGAATGCTCCGGGCGAAAAATTCGGTTTCCCTCCCGGTAAAGGGGTCAAAGATGTTTCCCCGGATGAAATGCTGGCGGATCGTGGGCTGGCGGTGGGGAGCCTCTTAAACCAGATGCTTGCTAATGTCAATCAAGATGTGGTTGACCACTACGCAAAGAGGGAGCTGCGGATTCACTACTATGTGCGCTATATGGACGACATCGTCATCCTATCGGACAGCAAGGCCCAGCTCCATGAGTGGAAAGAAAAGATAGAGTGCTATATGCGGGAAAAGCTCAAACTGGAGCTGAATCCGAAAAAGTGTTTTATAGAGCCTATCTCCAGAGGCATCGACTTCTGCCAGTACCGTGTATTCCCCGACCATATCAAATTGAAAAAGGCGACGGCGCTCCGCATGAAGCGCAACCTCAAGCGCATCCAGCACCTTTACGCTACCGGCGAGATCACACTGGAGCGGGCGCAGAAGACAGTCAGCTCCTATATGGGCCTATTATCCCATTGTGACAGCTACCAGCTGAAGCGGGCCATTTTTGGCGAGTACAGCGAATCCGAGTGGGTCGAAGGATGGTTCTATTTGCAGCGGGATAGCGCCTTGATTGAGGCCAAAAAGAACGAGGCCAGGGAGTGATTTTCCCGGCCTCGTTTTTCTCATTTATTCTGTCCGCATTTCTTAAAAATCGTGTCGCGCTACAACATTTCCGCGCGTGACAGAAAATATTACAAAAAATTAAAACACAAACCAAATAAACAGAGTTAAAATAAATATATGATCAATTCGATACTTGTTCAATATACTGATATACAGATAGATAAAAAGGATGCAAAAAATGTGCAGCTTATTTTTGACCCTAGTCATTACATTGGCATATATGGAAACTGTTTATCATATCAGCATCGCAGGGATGCGGGGAATCAATCCGCTGTTACTGATTCCCCTGGTCCTGGTGCTGACGGGCCTGGAATTTTTATTGGTTACTGCCGGAAGGCAGACAGTCAACAGAGGTCTTGTGTGGCTTGTACAGCTGGTCAATTTCTTACTGTTTGCAAGCCAGCTGGTCTATATGCGCACTTTTACCCAGCCGCTTTTATTCGCGGCGGTCAAAAATGCCGGTGAAAATGCCATAAAGAATTACTGGCGGGAGATATTCTATTCCATTGCGAAAAATACCATCCCACTGCTTCTTCTGGCTCTGCCCCTGCTCGTCACAGGCATCCTGCTGCACAGAAAAAGGGAACAATTTCTGCTGCGGGAGAAAAGAGCCGTGCGTAAAATACATTTCCAGAGCCGTATTGCCGGCGCTGTTTCCATGGGAACCGGCGCAGCCGCCGTTTGGGTGGTGTTATTGATCGGTTATCAGACGGGATATAATTATTATCTGGATTATCAGGACTATTATGATCCTGCATACGTAGTGAAAACCTTCGGGGTATTGGCCTCTGTCCAGAGGGATTGCATGGGAGACCTCCTGCCGGAAGCAGAATTGCAGGCAAGTTCCGCTGTGGTGTTGACTCCAAAGCCTTTGGCCGGACAGGCGAACGAAACGATCAGACAGATTTCAGAAGGAATCTGCGCCGGAATCCAGACATACAGAGAGACGAATTTAGAGCTTACCATCAACACGGATACCTCTCCACAAGTGTTGGATATCGATTTTGAAGCGCTGAACGGGCTGGCTGTAGACAAGGCATTACAGAAGCTGGTCTCCTATCTGGAAAGCCGGACGCCTACCAATAAAAATGAATATACAGGCATGTTTCGGGGCTACAACCTGATCTACCTGACAGCGGAAGGCTTTTCCCCCTATGCGGTCTCAGAGGAACTGACACCGACCCTGTACCGTCTCTCCCATTCGGGCTTTGTGGCGGAAAACTATTACGTTCCCCTGTGGGCTACCAGTACCAGCGACGGCGAATACGTAAATCTGATGGGACAGATTCCATCCGGTCAGTTCAGTATGCGGAAAACCTCTGATTATGAGCAGCCCTACGCCCTTCCGGCATACTTTGCGGCGGAAGGAGCGAAAAGCTACGCCTACCACAACAATACGCTGGACTATTATGACAGGCATTTAAGTCATCCCAACCTGGGATACGATTTTAAAGCCAGCAAATTGGGGGACCTGGAAGGCCCCGAGTGGGAGAGCCGGATATTTGAGATGGAAAACGCGAACCTCTGGCCCTCATCCGACCTGGACATGATCAAGGCCACCCTGCCGGAATATATCAATGACGACCGCTTCCATGTCTATTACATGACCGTCTCAGGCCATATGTATTATAATTTTGTGGGAAATTCCATGTCCAGGAAAAACAGGGATCTGGTAGCCGACCTGCCGTACAGCGACGAGGGAAAAGCGTATATTGCGTGTAACCTGGAGCTGGATAAGGCACTGGAATACCTCCTTGCCGAACTGGAAGCGGCGGGAAAACTGGACAAAACAGTGATTGCACTGAGCGCGGACCATTATCCCTACGGAATGGAACTGGACAATTACGAGGAGCTGGCGGGAATGGAACTGGCGGATTCGCTGGAAATATACAGGAATACCCTGATCCTGTGGAATCCCAGAATCAAGGAACCGATTACCATAGAAAAACCCTGCGGAGCCATGGATCTGCTGCCGACCCTTTACAACCTGTTCGGCTTCCCCTATGATTCCAGACTTTATGCCGGGACAGATATGCTCTCGGACAGCGAAGGACTGGTCGTGTTTTCCGACAGAAGCTTTATTACGGAAGAAATGTCCTATAATAAAGAAACGGGCGAGGTAATCAGTTTCACGGAGGAAGCCGTGAGTGAAGAGCGTGTCCAGGAGATGAAACAGCAGATAAGGGCTCTATATAATTATTCCAATGGCATTTTAGACCAGAATTTCTTTTCTTATATCGTGCAGTCCGTCAGATAAGGCGGACTGCACGCATATACCGCTACTTTTCGGTCTTTCTCTTACCCTCTATTCACTTTGCTGACCTGGGAGCCACTCCATATACCTCATGGAATGCCCGGTAAAAGGAACGGAGGCTGTTAAATCCACTGGCAAAACAGATATCCGTCACGGTCAGTTCCGAATGGGCGAGCAGACCCATGGCGTGCTCGGCGCGGAGCCGCTTGAGATAATCGCTGTAGGAACAGCCAAACTTTTCCTTAAAAATATGGGAGATATGATACTTGCTGTACCCCAGGGCCGCAGCCAGCTGAGGCAGGCTGATATCCTCCGTAAAATGCCGGTTCAGGTAACCGGAAATAGCCTGGCAGATCTCGGCGGAAACTTTTTGCTGCTTCGTCAGTGGAAGCTTTGATAATATCATGGAGACAATTGTATACAGATATCCCTTTGGGATACGGGCATCCGCACTCTTCTGTACACTTTCCAGAAGTCCCTGTACCAGGAATGCAAATCGATCCGCTTCCTCCATGGCTTCTATAAAAGGATTACAGGGCTCCTGCAGATTAAATTCATAATAAAAATCCGGCAGGATGTCATGACTGAAGATCATCATGACAGCGGAGGAGGAGACAGGCGTATATGTCTCATGAACCATATTGGGGAACGCAATGGATACCATGCCCTTCTCCAATACCTTTTTCTGTCCGGATATGGTCGTTTCAATAGCACCGTCCAGCACATAGAATATCTCCACCTGACGGTGTATATGCGCACGGCAGTTATTATTCTTTGTCAACTTGACAGAAAGACTTTCCTCCCTGTTCTGATAGATCATGACACTGTTCTCCTCTCGTATAAAACAGCAGTGGGCGATTGCAAAACTCTCTTTGGGCAATCCGCACCGCCACCCTGATTCAGATTTTCGCAGGCGGCTAAAAACAGCATAGCATTTCCTGGGGCAAACCGCAATATTTGGCACACAAAATCATCGACTTGACATTGAAGATTTTCATGTCGGCAGGTTACAATAGAGACAGCATAGAACAGGGTAACATTTCCACTGCGTGCAGGCAGACCATCAGATTACAGCTGCACAGGTGGGAACACTGCTGCCGGAGACGGCCGCAGCAACAGAAAGGCAGGTACAGGTATGATGACAAGCAACATTTGGAATGCGGATCTGGGCAACGGGAATTACCGCAATCCCATTCTCTACGCGGACTATTCCGATCCCGATGCGATCCGCGTGGGGGAGGATTATTTTATGGTCGCCTCCAGCTTCAGCAACGCCCCGGGACTTCCTCTGCTCCACTCGAAGGATCTGGTGAACTGGAAAGTAGTCAATTATGTCATAGACAGGATCCCTGATGACCGCTACAATGCCGCCATACATGGCTGCGGCGTTTGGGCGCCGTCCATCCGTTATCACCAGGGAACTTATTATGTCTGCTTCCCCATGCCCGACGAGGGAATCTACATGAGCACCGCGACGGATCCCTTCGGTAAATGGTCCGAACCAGTAAATATCAGACCCGGCGCAGGCTGGATCGATCCCTGTCCTTTCTGGGACGAGGACGGAAGGGCATATCTGGTGGCAGGCGTGGCCAAAAGCCGCATCGGTTACAAGAGCGTCCTGCATATGGTGGAAATGCAGCCGGACGGAATGGGTCTGATCGGTGAGGAAGTCAAGATATTTGACGGAAACGAAAACGACCAGGTAACCATCGAAGGCCCTAAAATGTACAAGAGGAACGGCTGGTATTATGTCTTTGCCCCGGCTGGCGGCGTAAAGACCGGCTGGCAGACAGTGCTGCGCTCCAGGAATGTCTTCGGCCCTTACGAATACAAAGTGGTGATGCGCCAGGGGGACAGCATTGTAAACGGCCCTCACCAGGGCGCATGGGTGGACACCGCGACAGGGGAAGACTGGTTTCTCCATTTCCAGGATGTCTATGCCGCAGGCCGCATTACCCATCTGCAGCCCATGTGCTGGCATGAGGACTGGCCCGTGATCGGAATCGCCAAAGGCAGCAACGATTACGGGGAACCGGTAATCGAATACAAAAAGCCCAACGTAGGAAAATGCAGCGCAGAACCGTGCGAGCCGGACACCTCCGACGATTTCGCCGGCGCCGGCCTGGGCCTGCAGTGGCAGTGGAATGCAAATCCGGGGGAAAGATGGTATGAGCTGACAGGAAATGGCCTGAAACTAAATGCAGTTTACAAGGATACCGTATATGGGGATATGCCCAACCTGCTGTTACAAAAATGGCCCGCCCCTGCATTCAGCTGTGTGACAAAGCTCGACCTCTCCCATCTGGAGGACGGGGACGAAGCCGGTGTGATCTCCATGGGCACAAGCTACGGCCTGATCACATTTAAGAGAGAAGGCGGTAAAATCACGCCGCACTATGTTTCCGGTGTCCAGAAGTACGGCAAGATCGTACCGGACTTCACGGAAGAGACAGAGACTGCCCTTACGGCCATGGAGCCGGGGACGGAAAAGGCAATCTATGTGAAATATACCGTAAAACAGACCGGTACCAGGGATCTGAACGAAAACGAAAAAGGCTTTCCCCTGGAGCTCGTCACCATTGAGTACGGCACGGACGAAAGTCACTGGCACAAAGCAGGAGAGATGACCGCCATGCCTGGCCGCTGGGTAGGCGTGAAGAACGGTATCTTCTGCGCTTCCGCGAAAAGGGAAAGTAACGGATATTTGATGGCCGGACAGGTAAGGTATGCAAGAACCTGACCTGTCAAACAGAATCAAATACCCCGCTGTAGGCAACGGGATATCAGGCCTGCAGCGCTATAGAACAGCAGCTTATTTCTGAAAAAGTTCCAAGGAGGTGCATTATGTCAACTACATATCAGAATCCGGTACAGCGGGGTTTTTTCCCCGACCCTTCCGTAATCCGCGTAGGAGAAGATTATTACATGGTTAATTCCACGTTCCAATACTTTCCGGCTATTCCCGTCAGCCATTCGAAAGATATGGTGCACTGGCACATTATAGGCCATGCGGTGACCAACCCGGATTACCTTGATCTACAGAACATAAAAGACTCCCATGGCATATGGGCGCCGGATATTTCCTACCACAACGGAAAATTCATTATTATGGCAACACTCCGGCTCAACGCGGACGGCACCAGGGGCAACAATGTGATGCGCAGACAGCTTGTAGTCACTTCGGAGAAACCCGAAGGCCCCTACAGCAAACCCAGCTGGCTGGAGGTAGACAGCATTGATCCCTCCCATTTTGTGGATGACGACGGCAAGCATTATATGGTGATCAGCCCCGGTATCAATCTGGTACCTTTAAGCGATGACTGCACAAGGGTTACCGGCGATACCATTCCGGTATGGCCGGGAACAGGGGAGAGATGCAGTGAAGGCCCCCACCTGATGAAGCATGGGGAGTACTATTATGCCATAGTGGCGGAGGGCGGCACCGGTTACGGACACGGCATCAATGTGGGCCGCTCAAAGGAGCTGAAAGGTCCTTACACATCTTCTCCCTACAACCCGGTGATGCGCCAGTTTGACCCTGACGCGCTGATACAGCGCACAGGCCACGGCAAGCTGGTACAGACCCAGGACGGCGACTGGTGGGTATATTACCTGATGGGGAGAGCCAACCAGGGACACTACACCACAATCGGGAGGGAGACCGGCATGGATCCGGTGACATGGCTGGATGACGGCTGGTTCACCGTCAATGACAGAAAAGGTCCCAGCTCGCAGCAGACAGCTCCCTCGCTTCCCGCATATGAATTTGAGAAGTGGACGAGAGACGATTTTGACAGCGAAGAGCTGAACCTGAACTGGGAGTTTGTCAGGAATCCTGCAAAGGGAAGCTATTCCCTGACAGAGCGGCCCGGATATTTCCGCATTTGGACCGGCGACGGACAACTCTGGGAGATCCGCGCAAAGAATACCCTGGTACGGCGGGAACAGGAGCTTCGCTACACCGCCTCCACAAAGCTGGATTTTTACCCCTCCAGGGACGGTGAGCAGGCTGGATTGACCTGTTATTACAGCACCGCTACCTACGCAAGACTTTCCCTCTGCTACGAAGGAGGCAGAAAGCTCCAGCTGGTGATCAACCGCAACCACGGGGAAGAGCTGATTGCATCCGTGGACGAAATCAAAGACCAGAGCGTATACCTGAAGGTCGAAGTGGATCATCTTACCCGAAGCTTCTACTACAGTTACGACGGAGAGGACTGGAAGCCGGCAGGCGTCCTTGAGAATTGCATCTATCTCTGTGACGAAGGAGTACCTGATGACCGCAAGCGCCACACCGGCACACTGGTAGGCATCTACGCCAACAACGGCGGCTGCGGCACACGCATTCCCGCAGATTTTGACTATTTTGAATATCGGGATTAACAGTTCCGCCAGCTGATATGAGCAGCCGAAAATCGTGCCCGCACGGATTTTCGGCTGACTATATCGGCTGAGAGCGCGCCGTCTTATGAGCAATACCAGAATTTGCTTTACACCCTCACCGCTGTCTGGTATAATGAGCGTTAGTGAGAAGGACACACTCGCCTGTTCGGCGGACGGTTATAAAAATGATTCCAACCGCACAGGTAAAAGGGATTCCTCAGAAAGGTGGCTTACGTATGATAAATTGTGTTGTACGCATTCGTACCCGTATCCAGGGGCGATAAAAAGCAGATATGCTGTCTCATGTAAGTGGGATTTTTTTGCGTGCAAATACAATTTATGTAACTATCCAGAGCCAGCCCTGAGCAGTTACCAATTTATCATTTGACACGGGACAGACACGGAATATTCCGTGTCTTCTACGGTTTACCTTATTGTATCGTTTCAGCAGGAAGATTTCCGTTTCGGAGACTTTTCTGCTTTTTTGTTTGCCTCAAATTGCGAAGCTCGATGACATTGACAGCAAAGAAATGAGGTAAACCATGCAGAAAGGCAAGAAACAACCCGCTCTGGATTACAGGACACAATTGTCCCTCTCCCAAAACTTCATAACAGACAAAAAACTGCTCCACAGGATCACAGCGCTGAGCAGTATCAATAAAGACGATATCGTCATTGAGATCGGCGCCGGAAAAGGTCACCTGACAGAAATACTGTGCCGGAAAAGCGGCTTCGTCTATTCCGTGGAACTGGATCGGAAGCTCTACGAACATACGAAAGCAAAGCTGCATTCCTGCCCTAACCTGAGACTGGTTCAGGGAGACTTTCTCCGATACACGCTTCCCACAAAGGGGAGCTACAAGGTCTTTGCCAACATACCTTACTTTATTACCACCCAGATCATCGAGAAACTGACCAATGCACCTAATCCGGCCACAGATATCTGGCTGGTCATGGAAAAAGGCGCCGCCAAAAGATTCTCAGGCACAGGAAAAGAGACCGGGAAATCTCTGCTCCTTAAAGTTGGCTGGAATATAAAAATCATCTACCATTTCCGCAGAGAAGATTTTCATCCCATGCCCTCCGCGGATTCTGTGCTGGTGCACTTTTCCAGGAAGGAAGTCCCTGATCTGGACAGGAAAGACTATGCGGACTTCCAAAAATTTATTTCCCATTCCCAAAAATACGGATTCGGCAGAAAAGAGAGCCTGCTCACCAGACGACAGGTATCAACCGCGCTGAAACAGGCAGGGCTGCCCCATGCCCAGGAAGACGGCGTCACACTGTATATCCAATGGCTCTGTCTGTTTCGATGCTATCGGCATAAATCCTGAAATAGCTCTGACACAGACTGCAAATCGGGAATCCAGAAAAGGATTTCCCGGTTTATACCCATTACGTGTTGTCATTCCAAAATGTGCTCTTTGTGGTATTGAATAAAATCCCCTTTTTGAAAATCCGGCAGACACCCACATTCATCCAGGATCAGCTTAATGATTGCCGCAGCTCTCGCCTGGGTATTAATACTCTTTTGAGGATTAAACTCAATATCAGTAAAGTAATTATAGTTTGAAATCGCATTGATCTCATCTGCTGTCAATGATTCCTTTACCGCAGCAATATAGATGTAGTCATAAAACACTGTTTTAGGCGTTAGAGGAAAATCCTCGTTTAAATAGCGAAATGCTCTCAGCTTCCCGGAAGCGTGCAGTCTTTCATCACGCCTGGCTTCTTTCGGCGTCACATCAAGCAAATCAAGAAATGGGCCTCCGTCCTCGAACACTTTCGCACTCTGGAAAATGTTCTCAAGTGCATAGTTATTTAACCTGAGGTTGAACGCACTTAGTTTCTGCCCCATAGCTTCTTTACCCTTGGTGCTGATTTCCAAGGGCTTAGCGATTGCATCTGCTTCCCGAATCGCATGATGTAAGCTTTCTATGGACTTTTGCTTTTGGGATGCCGCAAAGCCGGCAAACCATTCAAATGAATATAATTTGGAGACAACTTTTCCTTGACGGATAAAAAACGCAGGCCTCTCTGCCATCACAGCCCTCCTGTGTAAAATACGGTTTATTCCTCTAATTGGCTGATTATTTCCTGAATTTCAAGCGCGGCATCCTCTACCCGCAGATTCACTTCTTCACTCCGGAATCTGCTGCCGCCGGATAGATCGTCAATCAGGTTAAAAATGGCCACGGCATCTGTAACCGGTATAACGCCGCCTGCCTTCCACTCGGACAAATGTCCATTAAGGTAGTCTGTAATCGCTGTAAAGATTTGCTCATTGAAAGAATCTTTACAGCGTAATTCGACCAGTAATCCATTTTCACCTACCACCATATCAGAAAACTTCATCTTATCACTGCCCCTCAACTTCCGACTGTAGTTTCATAATCCAGTTCCGCCAATATGTCATTGACTTGTTTGCCTTTTTACCGTTACGATAATCGTAAAGAGCAGCAACCGCCACTCGGCAAAGTGAACGGTTGTTTAGTAATTTGTAAATAACTCAAGCGAAAGCCAACCGCTTGTCGCAGTGCTTCTTTCTATATACATTATATGCAGAAACCGTTTAAATGTCAACTATAAGCAGATAATTATGTACTGTTTGAATGTATTACTTGTTACTTTTCACACCCACGCCACCGCGAGGTGTTTTCACGCGCCTTTTGCGTGCAAAACCCGAGACAGCTGTGCGCGAAACCGCTGTTTTGCGGTTTCTGTGCATATGTTACTGGTCACGGAGTGAACAGTAACTATTACTTCAAGTTAAAACTTCCGGGGAAGCATATTGCAAACCATTCCAGCATATGCTATAATGCCGTTAGGCAAAAGGATGATAGTGTCCATGTGGCGCAAAAAAGGACGAACCCCCGGAAGTATTGCGAGTACTTTCGGGGGTTCTCCTTCTTTTACGGAGAAGTCAACCGTCTAGGCTTGGTTACCGTCTATTCATCTCCATCAAGCCACTTGCACAGGTAGCAGGCGACTACACTGGCCAATATGGAGAAGAAAAAGGATGATAATATATCCATCAGCGCACCCCCTTCCTGTACCAGTCTAGGGGCGGTAACGAAAAGATTATATCATACCCGTTGCCGACGCCGCAACTCAGCCTTGCAATATGTATGTACTGTTTATACTGATGCTGACGGTAACAATTACGCCAACATCTCAGTGAACTGTATCTCATAATAGAGGATATTATCACATTTTCTTCGCTCCTTCCATCTCATCCACAAACACCTCTTGCAATCGTTGAAAAAACTCATAGCTTATATCCCGGCAATAAGTATCTCTTTATGAGAGATAACAGGCAACTGATTCCAAATACCTTCAACGAGGAATTACAGCGTATCTGTGAGACGCTTGGCATCAAATACCGTTCCAGTCATCAGATAAGGTTTACCGTGGCAACATTGCTCTATGATGAAGGGGTAAGTATTACGAAAATATCTTCTTTACTGGGACACGCAGATACGGCTACCACATGGCACTACATAAGGAAGAACAGCCCTGATGAAGCAACCATAAATGCCATGAAATCGCTGTTAGACTAACGGAAGAATTTTACAAACATTTACAAACAAAAAGTACCTGTAACGAAAACAGGAGAAACGCCGTAAAATCAACGTTTCTCCTACCTTAAAAATACTGCTGGTGGCCGGACTTGAACCGGCACGGTGTTGCCACCGAGGGATTTTAAGTCCCTTGCGTCTGCCTATTCCGCCACACCAGCCGACGCAGAGTAAGGAGCAGGCCAACCGGCCCCGCCTTACATTCTATGCACGCCCCTGTCGGGAAATGCAAATGGATGGAGGTGGATTCGAACCACCGAAGCAATTTGCAGCAGATTTACAGTCTGTCCCCTTTGGCCACTCGGGAATCCATCCATGTCAGCTTGCAGTCCTTTAAAACATATCCTGACAATGTGAAATTGTAGCATAGTTTCACACAAATTGCAAGACTGATTTTTCAGGAATGTCAGGGCTGAACCGTTACGAAGGCTTCGCTGTTACATAGTATGTCCAGCCAATCAGCAGCGGCACCGCCGCCACAGTAGGCATCTCATACCTGATGGCGCTGGCAAGGGGTGATGCCAGACATACCAGCACGTTCATCATACTGGGAACAAACAGGATCAGCGCACCGAACTTCTTATGCTTCCATAACAGCCATGCCAGTACCAGCATGATCCAGGTATACAGTCCCGGGGTGCAGAGATACCTGACCAGGGGCAGCACCATACTCAAATTCCAGAGCTGTCCAAGGGCATAACTGAATTCCGGATCAAGCACATGATGGATCCCCAGTTCCACATCATAGGAAGTATAATCGCCTTCAAGGCCGATCCACGCCTCTATATTCTGGGACACCGGCGCCAGATAGCCATATCCCTTATTGATAAAAGCGGATACATAACATCCGGGATGCTTCCAGAACATTTGAAACCACACTTTAAAATATTCGCCCAGTTCTGCTCCTCTATAGTAATATTTCACAGGATCGGAGATGACCGGGTCATAGCATTTTATGCCGTCCACGCTCAGCACATGGTCAATAACCTCCCTCTCATACCCCGTCAGTTCATCACCGTAATACACCACATACCTGGCCGTCTGCTGGAAAGGTACGCTTAAGGCTTCCGCCGGAGAAGACCTTGCCATATCCAAAACAGAATGATATAGTCCCTTTGTGACGCCTCCATAGACCAGTATGGTAGCCAGCAATACCAGGAATGCCCTCTTCCGATCCTGCTTCTTCAGCCAGAACACCAGCAGCACCAGCGCCGGCACAACGGCGTAAATCCCATTATTCCGAAGCAATGATGCCAGAATACCGGCGACAGCCAGCAGAATCCCGTCCTTCACGCTACAGCCCTTCTTCCTGATCACTTCCAGCAGGAAAACCGCCTGAAGCGTCGCCACCTCCGCATAGAGCAGATCCTTCTCAAACCATTGCGCGTATGTCCCCCAGAAGGGCGAGAATGCAAAAAACAGGATCCCCACACTGCACCGTCTTATGGAAACCCCAAGCTCCAGCAGCTTCTTCATGCTATAGGAAAAAATCCACGCCCCCACACAGGTCTGGAAAAAGCAGTAGAGAAAAAATCCAAAGTTTGCATCTACGATCCAACGTCCAAGGGAAAACAGGACTCCCATAACCAGCGATGACAGCGGCGGATGTCCTGTCGCCCAGTCCGCATCCCCCAAAAACTGCCTTAACTGCAGGTTTCCGTCCGGGCAGCTTGTGCCGGGATAATTCAACAGGAGCCAGGGAAGCCAGCCGATCAGAATCAACAGAAATCCGACCAGCAGGAAATGCTTCCTGTAAAAGGAATTCTTTTCCCCGCCTTCCCCAGTCCTTTCCTTCTCCATCAGGAAATAAAAACTCCGGATCGTCAGGTAAATGAGCATCCAAAAACCAAGGATACAGAAGATTGACAATACCAATTGAAAACGGTTTCCCAGAATCAATGCCGGGCTGTTGAACTTTTGAAAGCTGATACAGGTCACCAGGAGCGCCGAAAGGATCAGCGCCAGGACGCCTGTTCCCTGATCGATCCAGTTCTCCCTGGAAAAGACATGGCCAAACAATTTCCACACTGCGAACAATATCACCAGATCCGCAAAATTCATGGGCGTGAAGCTGTTATACAGTTTGTTCAGGCAATTGAGCATCGTGGAATCCGGAAACCCACCGCCGATAATCTCAAATTTGAAATGCAGGGTGAACACAACCACACAGGACAGCAGAAATGTGATCACTTTTCCATATCTGTGTGAAAATCCGGATTTTCCTGGCTGCATGCGTTCTTCCTCCCTGCCCTGCGTTGACCGTCCGCGACAGTCCGTAATGGGAACATTATACTCCCGTTTCCACAGGCATGCAAGGAAATTTCTGCCTTAGAACTGTATCGGCGTCACGTCCGCCGTCAGCGGCTCCATCTTATAATCAGGGAACTGGTCAATCAACCGGTTCAGGCACACCCTGGTATTGTATACAATATCATGGGCCAGCATGACAACCTTCTTTCTCCCCAGCGTGCTTTCCCTGGCATTCTGCAGCAGCTGCTCCGGAGTGGAGCTGTTTACCGCATCCTCCAGACTGGCATTCCAGTCAAAGTAAACGTATCCTCTCTCCGTCATCGCCTGAATGATCTCCTCGTAGATATCTTCATTGTAGGCATTCATACTGCCGCCGGGAAAACGAAACAGCTTCGCTTCCACTCCCGTGACCTCATAGACCGCGTCATAGGCATCCTGGAAATCCTCCAGATAAGCCTCCACGCTGGCATAAATTTCATCATACTCATGGCGGTTGCAGTGAATGCCTATTGTATGCCCCTCCTCCACAATCCTGCGGGCAATCTCAGGATGCCTGCGGACATTCTCTCCTACCACGAAAAAGGTTGCCTTGATCCCCCTTTCCTGTAAAATATCCAGCACCGCAGCCGTATTTTCCTCGGAGGGTCCATCGTCAAAAGTCAGATACATGGTCTTGGGATGAAAATAATAATCAATGTTACGGGCTATGCCTTCCGTCAGCTGTTCCTGATAATCCTCACTGCTGATCGCGTTGCGCTCCGCCGTGTTGGATAAAAAGGAAGTCTCTATCAGGCAGGAGGGCATGCTGGTCTCCCGGATGACGTAGAGATCCTGGCTCTGCTGCAGACCTCTGTCATTTGCCCCCGTCTGGCTCACAGCGCCCAGCTGCACCAGCTGCGCCAGCCTTCTGCTGTCATCACAGCAGGAACAATACCAGTTATCCCCTTCCTCCTTTTCCGGACAGCCGCTGAACCATGTCTCAATGCCGGTTACAGAACTTTCCTTCTCCTCGCAGGCATTTTGGTGTATGCTGATAAAGAGGGTGCCTCCCGCAGCCTCCGCAATTTCCACTCTCTGCTCCAGCGTGAGGGCGGTTTCATCATCCTCCCTGGTCAGCACCGTCTCATACCCCATATCCTTAAGCTTCTCCGACAGTTTCCGGGCAATCTGCAGATTTACGGTCATCTCCGATACGTCTCCCCTGCAGCAGCCATCGTCATCGCCGCCATGGCCGGGATCAATGACAATGACCGGCGGGGCAGTTTCCTCTTCCGATACCACGATATCGTTTGCGGACACGGTGAAAAACTCCGCCTGAGGCGCGGCAGCTGATAAGCTTTCTTCTCCCATCACTACCACACTCTCCCGGGAACCGAAAATATCCTCTTTGAAGATACACACTACCGCCAGGCTCAATGCCGCCATCGTCATAAAAACAAGGAAAAAGACCAGACATTGGCGAAGCAGGATGATAGTCCCGGGATTCCTGCTTCCCGTGTCCCTCTCCCGCATTCTGCTGTCAAAGGTGCTTACCCTCACCAGCTTTACCTCTCTGCCGTACATCTGTTTCCTGCCCGCCTGTCCGTACATCTTCTGACCTCCATCCAAAAAAGCTTCCCCTCAGCTGTTAGATCCAGCATAAGGGAAAGCCCCATCAAACTCTCATATTTTTGGCATAAAAGTCTCATCTTTTTTCCATACTTTTTGCATCACACGGCTGAACTGTTACGAACCGTCTGCTCACCTCGAAATCTTCAGGAACAGCTCGTTGATTCCCTCGTAAAATCCCACTGTGACCACCGTGTTTCCCTCTCCCATTCCCGGAAAGCTGTACTTCTTAAAATAAGGCGTGGTCTCAGACAACGGGTTGGTGGCTTCATACTCCTGTGGTTCTCCCAGTCCCATATATTCGCTCCAGACGCTTATAATCTCATCCGGATCAATATCCTTCCATTCCAGGTTTGTCCGGACGTAAAATTCATAGACCTTTCCCGTGTCCGCGTCCACATAGGCGTCCAGCAGACGGTTTTCCTTATTGGCATTCTGTTTCCGGGAGGTAAAGCTGATCTTCCAGACCAGCACATTGTTCCTGGGCTCCGGCACATCAATGGCGGAATACATGACCGCGCTGTATGAGTTCGCCTGCAAAGACTGTATCTCCTGAGGCAATATTCCCAATTCTTTCAATTCCTGGATTCCCTGACTGCAAAGTTCCAGCCCCTCTGCCTCATCAAGCTCCTGTCCGGCGGAATCCTTGCGGTTTACCACAAAGGCATATATGCCTGTCAGTTCCTGATAATCCAGGTTTACGGAATCCACACTGGTCATAGCGTTCTGGTCGCTCTCCGGAAGGATCTGATTGTTCAGGCACTTGGACAGGATATACACTCTCTCGTTATTGCTCATGGAATAGCGATATCCTTCTGTGCCGGTCTCCGTCTCCCTGACATGGATCCGGTTCAACACATTCCCATCGCGATAATTGGCCAGCGCCTCCGGTCCCCAGACAGCCGCCGCCGCAATGCTTACCGCCAACGGAAGCAGCAATATACTGATCTTCTCAATCTTCATTTGTACACCCTCTGCCCGCTTTGGCGGGCATCAACTCAAGATTCTTAGAATCCTGTTTAGGAATTCTATGATACGGAATCATACGATTCCGAGAAGAATGCCCGCCCAAGGCGAACAAGTTCGCTTGGCATTCTTCGAATTGCTTTAGCAATTTGTGTAACTTAGATTTTCTTAGCGAGCGGTTACTGTTCACAGCTTCGCTGCTCACAGCAACATAATGCACACAAAATGAGCAAAAGACGCTCATTTTGGCGCCCGCAGTCTCGGGTTTTTATGCCCAAAACGCATAAAAACGCCTTCGCGAAACCGGCTGTGAATAGTAACAGCGAGCGTTCTTTGATCGCTTAGAAAATCTTTACACACTTTTCTCCCAGGGCAGGTAGAAACTGATGGAAGTGCCTTCCCCCACCTTGCTCTCTATCTTTAACACACTGTTGTGAAGCCTCAGGATCTCCACGCACAGCGCAAGCCCCAGGCCGGCTCCGTTTTTACTGCGGGACCGGGATTTATCCACCATGTAAAAAGCTTCCGTTACCTTTTTCAGTTCCTCCTCCGGGATGCCCACACCGTAATCCCTGACCTGGAACAGATAACCCTCCTCCCGGCAGGCGCCGTCCACCTCTATCACGCCTCCCTGGGAGGACGCCTTGCAGGCATTGTCCACCAGATTCAGCAGCACGGATTTTATCAGGTTTACCTCCCCGTAAACGGTTGCCGGTTCAAACATGATGTCCACCTGCTGTTCCGTATTTCCGTCAAACATATCCTGCAAATATTGAAAAAGGCTTTCCGCCGCTATGGGCTGGGTCTCGATCTGCTCCCGCTTGGTAACAATGATATCCAGCAGGCGGAAGGACATGTTCTCCAGACGTTTCCCCTCTGTGTAAATATAATTGGAGGACAGAAAATGCTTTTCCTCATCCAGCTTTCTGGAGCGGAGCAGGTCCGCATACCCGATGATCGCCGTGAGAGGCGTCTTCAATTCATGTGCAAAAGCCGCGATAAAGTCCTCTCTGGCACGGATCTCCTCCTGCAGTTCGCCAATGGTGTCTTCCAGGACATTCGCCATGCTGTTAAAGTCTTCCGTCAATGCGCCCAGTTCATCGCTGCTCACCACCTGGGCACGGTAGCTGTAATCTCCCTCCGCCATCTTTCTGGTCGCTCCCGCCAGAAGGCGGATCGGTTTGGTCAGCCAGAAGGAAATGATAAACATTACAACGGCACAGACTGACAACATGGCCAGCGTCACCTGCCGGTAAACGGAGAATCCCATGGCCCTCTCCGCAAAGACCTCCGTCACATCCTCCATGGTCTCCAGGTAGAGATTCCTGTTCAGGACATTTACCATAATACCTGTCTGAATATAATAATGCTCTCCCTGCCGGACTACCTGATATGCCCCTGTATCCTCCCCCACCTGCTGGATCAGTTCGGCATCCTCGGGAAAGCCTTCGCTGGCATAAAGCATTTTCTTCTCTTCGTCGGACAGGCGCAGCAGACGTCCCGTTCCCTGTCCTCCGCTTTCCAGCTTGGAACCGATCTGCTCCACAGCAGTATCCTGCAGCACGTTATACTTCGCAGGGATATTCAACGCCGCGGTCTCAAAGGCAAACTGTAAAATATTGCTGTCGCTCATGGCCTGCCCGATCTCCCGGTTCAGGGCAGTCTCAAACACATAATTGACAAAAAAGTATCCGCTGAAACCGAAAGCAGCCGCCATGATGATGATCGTCCACAGCAGAATCTTGTATAGAAATTTCATGATTTAAATCTCCAAATCTTCTAAATTTCCAATCGATATCCCACTTTATAGACCGCTACCAGATTGTCCTCCCAGCCCATCTTCCTGCGGAGCCTCTGCACATGGAGATCCAGGGTACGGCTGTCCGCCAGATACTCGTCGCCCCACACCTTCTCATATAAGCTCTCCCGAAACAGGGCTATATTCTTGTTCCGCATGAACAGCACCAGAAGTCCGTACTCCTTGTTGGTCAGCACTACCGGCTTTCCCGCTTTCAGCACCTTTCTGGCTTCCTCGTCCACCACCACGTCCCCCGCGGTGAGAATGGTCTCCGTCTTGTTATAGCGGCGAAGCACCACTTCCACGCGGGCTACCAGCTCCACCACATCGAAGGGCTTTACCAGATAATCCTCCGCTCCCAGCTTCAGGCCCTTTACCCTGTCCTTGACCTCATGTTTGGCAGTGATAAAGATCACGGGTATTTTTAACGGCCTTATGTACTCCATGATGTCATAGCCGTCCGCACCGGGCAGCATAATGTCCAACAGGATCAGGTCAAACTGCTCCGATTCGATGAGATCGATAGCCTTCAGTCCATCCTGCACGGATTTACAGTCATAACCCGCCGCCGACAGATTAATGTCGATCAGGTCACAGATCGGTTTTTCATCATCCACAATCAGTATCTTGATCATTCCTCTACTGTCCACCCCCAATATTCCCGTATCAGCTGTGTCAGGCCCTCCACGGTGTCTTCTTCCGTACACTGATAGGTCTTCTCAAACTCTGTATCTGTCTCAAACCCGTCGGTGCGCTGGTAGTAAATGCCGCACCGGGTATCGATGAGCTGCTCGCCGTCCTCCCCGGAATAGCTGTAACGTCCCAGCACTAAAATATCCTTCATGCCGTCCCCGTCCAGATCGCGGCAGGTCATGCCTTTCAAGGCATACAGACTGTCGTAGTCTCCCATGGGCTGAAAGCTCCACACGATGGAGCCCTGTTCATTGACCAGATAGATCATGAAAATATCATAGTGTCCCATCCGTATGATACCCGGTACGATCTGCAGCCGCCCCTGTTTTTCAAAGGTTCTGTAGTAATTCTGTTCCTTGATCACCTGAAATCCCTGTTTCAGCAGCTCGCCCAGCGTGGTCGCCGTGTAAAGCACCTCCGCGGAATTGCCGTCCCGCACATAGGAAATGATCATTCCCGCGCTTTTGTTCATGCTGAACCGGTTGAGCTTGTCGGAAATCCTCCAGTCCCGGTAGAACCCTCCCTCACGCTGGAACAGCACATCGCCCACCTTATAGGTCTTTCCCGCATAGTCCCCGGTGTCATTGACACAGTTTGTAATCAGGATGATATCCGTCTGCCCGTCCTCATTCACATCCAGGAAGGCAACGGCCGCCAAATCCCTGGTGGGCTGCTTCATCTCTCCCAGATAGCTGTTGTTGGTCTCCAGCTGATTTGTCTTATACAGCACCTTCCCGCTGCTGTCCGTGATCAGCAACGCCATCCGGCGATACCGGTTGTCCATAATCGGCAGGAAGATCACCTCTTCCTCCCCAAAGCTCTCCAAAAGTACGGGAAAGCTCTGATCCTCTATGGCATAAAACCCCTGTTCCGGCACATCCTCCGCATACTCAATGGCGGCAAAGCGCTCCTGATAATCCTCGTATTGCTGAAGGAGCTGCCCTAAATCCTCCGGTTCCGCCGCCTTCGCGGACAAAATACTGATGCTGCAGGCGCAGGCTGTCAGGGCAAACAATAACCCCATCTTTTTCACGAACCCCGCTCCTTTCTCGAAAGTAAAAAATTGTCACTTCGTGACAATTGCAAGAATACTTCGCATTCTTGTGAATGCACGCACCTTACGGCGCAGTTTCCTATAAGGCAAGAAACTGGCTTTACATTTTCTGTAAAGCCAGTATAACTCATAAATGCATCATAACTGCAAAGGACACTACATATTTTTCAGGATGACGGCGCTTGTCTTAGGCAGCTCGATCACGATCTTGCCCGCCTTGATCTCATATTCCTGACCATCCAGATGATATCCCGTCTCATCTGTCTGTATCAACGCCTTCACTCTGCCCACCTTGGGCATTCCCACTTCCCAGACAAACACTCTCTTAGTGATCGGATGATCGTTGTTATTTACCAGGATCAGGCATTGCCCTCCTTTGTGGAAACGTCCATATGCAAGGTAGTTATAGTCGCTGTCCAGATATTTCAACGAACCTGTCCGCAGTTCGTCATTCTCCCTGCGGAGCCGGATAATGTCCCTGTGAAACGCAAGCAACTCCTTATCCTCATGTCCCCAGGGATAGGTACGCCTGCTGTCCGGATCCGTAAAGCCGCAGACGCCGGCCTCATCACCATAATAGATCGTAGGAGCGCCGATCCAGGTCATCTGCATCACAACCGCTTCCATGAAAACCGCCTTGTTGACATCCCGGTTCGCCGCCTCCGACCCCATGGTGCTGATCCTTCCCACCTTATGATTGGTCCTGGTCAGGAAACGGGAGTGGTCATGGTTGGACAGTTCATTCATCGCCACCTGCCAGCTGGGCATGGAAAAGCTTGCAGTATGGTGCTGCATGGCGCCCCAGAAGGATTCCGCATTGCCCAGCAGGTCTTCCCTGAAATCATCGCTGTGCTTCTCCATTCCTGTGAGGAACCAGGTCACCGGTTCCATAAAGGCATCGTAGTTCATGACCGTATCCCACTCGTTGCCCTGGAGCCAGTCACGGGTATTCCCGTAATGCTCCGCCAGAATGATGGCGTCAGGATTCGCCTCCTTCACCGCACGCCGGAATTTCTGCCAGAACTGATGGTTAAAGTCCTGGCTGTGTCCCAGGTCCGCCGCCACGTCCAGCCTCCATCCGTCAGCGTTATAGGGTGGCGACACCCATTTCCTGGCGATTGCCAGCACATATTCCGTCAGCTTCTCAGAATTCTCATAATTCAGCTTGGGCAGTGTGTCATGTCCCCACCAGCCGTCGTAACTGCCGTTGTAGGGCCACTGGTTCTGGTCGTGAAACTGGAAATAATCCCGATAGGGGCTGTCGGCGCTCACATAAGCGCCCTTCTCATAGCCCACCGCATTTTCATAGATGCGTTCCCTGTCCATCCACTTGTTAAAAGAACCGCAGTGGTTGAAAACACCATCCAGGATCACCCGCATCCCCCGCCGGTGTGCTTCCTCCACCACACGGATGAACAGTTCGTTGCTGGCCTCCAGATTGGCCAGGTTGGTGACTCTGTTGATATAGCGGGTAGCCTCATTGTTCTGCTGGTTCTGCTCCGGCAGCAGTTCTCCCTCGTCCATGACGATCCTGCCGAAGTGCGGGTCTATATAATCGTAATCCTGAATGTCATATTTATGGTTGGAGGGAGAGACAAACAGCGGGTTAAAATAGATTACCTCCACACCCAGATCCTGCAGATAATCCATCTTGTCCAAAACGCCCTGCAGGTCGCCGCCGTAAAACTCCCGCACATCCATCTGCTGCGGATATCGGTTCCAGTCCTCCACGCGGTTTACAGGTTTGCCAATATATAAATATTCGCTGGTAAGTACATCGTTTGTGGTGTCGCCGTTACAGAAACGATCCACGTAGATCTGGTACATAACGGCTCCCTTTGCCCATTTCGGTGTCTTAAAACCCGGGATGATCACAAAGTCATAGTATTCATTCACATCCTGCACCAGCCCCCTGACGTCATAAAAGCATTTCAGCCTGCCGGTCAGTATCTCGAAATGATAAGTAGCCTTTTCCTCCTCCAGCTGCAATTCAAAAGTATAGTAATCAAAGCTTCCCTCTGTCTCCGCCTTATACATCATGTGGCGCTCTCCTTTATGCACCAGAAGAACCCTGTCCACATTATTCTTAGCAGTCCTGAACTTTATGGTAACTTTGTCAAAAGGCTCAGGCTCGGCAGGACTGATATAATTATCCGTGGTATCAGAAAAAAGTGCTCGTTTATTAAAAACCGGCCGCATGGTAGAAATGTACTGTCTGTTATTTTCAAGCAGCTTGATCTTTTCCAAATCCAAACTCATTAGCGTAATCATTCTCCTATACTCAGCATAAAGCGAATCTTACTTCTATTGTACTGAAAACAGCGTCCTAATTCAACACTTTTTTTCAAGCAACCCTTACAGCTTCCTCCGGCATACCCGCATCCGTGACGATTCAGCCCCGATAGTGCCAGGCGGCTTGTCCTTTCTGGGTTTCCGGCTGAAGGGACGGCGGCGCCATGCTGCCCTGTCCTATGCGGACGGGGCAACGCGGATCTGAACTAACTGCCAACTACGACTACGGAACTGTGAAAAAAGTAATTTTCACAGTTCCTATGGCGCGAATTGCGTCTTCGCGCCATAGTCTGCGTAGGCAGTGGATTTCATCTCCGCTAAGACCGCCCCCCAAAGTCCGCTTAGGGCAGGACAGCACGTCACCGCCTGGTTTTCTGCATTTGTAATAATTCAGCGCCAAGTAATCGTGCCTGCACAATTGCAATTTTCTTAAAATAGGCTCCAAATAGTTACTACGATTGTGCAATGTAAAGAGGGATCGATCTATATACATTAAAACTTGCAGGATACAGGCGCGGGGGGAGGCAGGGTACTTTCTGCGGCGTGAGTGAGATGTGGAGAGGAGACTTCGGCGATGGGAGC